>JAHDFT010000053.1 GCA_020628015.1 Bacteroidota bacterium | reverse complement strand
TAAATTTATCAATCAAAATGGTACAATTATTTTTTGACTGTTCCTAAGTTGAGTTGCAAACGATTCCCAAATCATTCAAATCAATTATTGAATAATTGTATAACGCTGCAAGCCCTACATACTTTTATCAATCCCTTCCCATGAAAAAGAATCAATATTTACACTCATCGCCAATTGACGCTTTTAAAAAAGCGAAAGGGGTATAGATAGAGCGACATACATGCAGTACAGATTCAAAAAATAAAAATTATAAAGTAATAAGTTGGATCTCGATTTTTTCCCTATGCTCACTAAATCGCTCTAAAACATAAAATACTAATTGCTGTATATTGGAAAATAGTTGATCTGGAAATAATTAAAACAACTTGACTAGGATTACAACACATATGATACATGTGTACATTGGATAGTTTAGGCTGATTATCGTAAACTGTAGCGTTTTTTTTAATAATGTAAGTCTTTGCAATACAGTTTTTACTGTTACTATTACTTAGCTAACTATTTTTTAATCTACCTTTCTATTTTCATTTGTGTGCTACGCTAATTTAACACTAAAGATACTAACATCAAACACCAAGTTTTCCACTTATGTGGATAAGTTTTTTCTCAAAAAAGCTAGGAAATTTTAAACAATAATGAATTCAATGGAATCAGCAAAAAAGAAAAAATGTTTGTTTAGTTTGGTGTTATATATATTTCATATTTAAGAAAATAAAATGATCAAAGAGGTAATTCTTAGGCTGAAATATTGACAAATAGAGTTATTAATATATGGTATAAGAACAAGTGAACAATAAGTACTAAATTTTGGTTAGAGAAATTTGACACTAGACAAAGCAAAAAATGTAGGCAATGCAGGGCATTGGTGAGGCTTTTTAACGAAGTATAATGGTAAGTTTATCAATCGGAAATAATAATTTATTTTTTTACTGTTCCACAGACATAAAAATACCGCAATAAGCGTAATAAAGCTCATTGCGGTATCTTTTTATATCAAAGCTTCTACGTTCTTTAAAAACGTATCTGCTGTATTATAATCACATTAGATTAGTTAGCAGTTTGAAGTGCGTCTAATTGACTCTTCAATGCCTCAATTTGTGTGGTAATTTTTTCAATCGCAGCCGCTTTTTCAGCCGCAACTCTTGCTTTTTCAGCTGCCTCAGCCGCTGCTGCTTCATCAACAACAACTTTGCTATCACCATCTACTACAGCATTAGTACTTCCTAATAATTGACCATCTGGAGTACGGAAGTTCACTACAACATCCAATACAATTTGTTGTTGTGTAGCTCCTGTTGCTTTTACTGCTGTTGTTTCTGCAACTTGCACTTTTGTAGTTTCTACTACCTTTACTGCTTCTTTAGCTTCTGTTTCAACAACTTCAGCTTTAGCTTCTTCTACTTTAACAGCAGCTTTTTCTTCTGCTTCAGCAACCTCTACTTTAGCCTCTTCCACTTTTTCCTCTGCCTTAGCTTCTGCTTCAACAACTTCCTTCTTCGCTTCTTCTACTTTTGCCTCTGCTTTTTCTTCTGTTTCAGTAACCTCTACTTTAGCCTCTTCCACTTTTTCCTCTGCCTTAGCTTCTGCTTCAACAACTTCCTTCTTCGCTTCTTCTACTTTTGCCTCTGCTTTAGCTACTTTTTCTTCTTCACTTCCTACAATAGCCTCTTTCGTTTTAATACCTAATTCTTTTGTTTTATCTACAGCTCCCTCTACAGCATCACCTGCTTTTACACCTAGTTTTTTAGTACCTTCAACAACCTCTTTACTTACATTCTTAGTACCCTCAGCTAATTTATTTACAGCCTCACCAGCACCAGTAGCAATTTTTGTCGTTGTTTCTTTTGTTTTATCAACAGTACTTTTAGCAAAATTAGCAATACCAGTTTCTTTCTTTGCAGCATTTCTCTTTGCCTTTGCTACTTGCTCTTTTTTATGCTTCTTGCATGATTTTTTACTTGAAGCTTTTGCTCTATTGTCTCCACTCAAAATGTTAATCAACAAACTGAAAGTAATGACAACTAATAAGCCAATAAATAAATGTTTAGGTGTTACACCTTTGATTTTTTCTACAAAATCGTTTTGAGAACCACTCATGATTACTAAGGTTTAATATACGTTAACTAATTTTTATTAATCTTGAAAATATTGATAGTCAATAAGGAACAAGGAAAAAATAAATGTACCAATTTATCAATCAAAATGATCCAATTATTTTTGACTTTTCTTTAATTGATCTAACACAATAAAAGCTCATTTTATTTACCATTAGAAATGATGATAAAATAAGATATCATCATATAGTAGTATATAATTTTAGGCTTTGTTTATTTCTTATAAAACTCCATTTCTACTTTTCTGGAAGAAGGATCATTTCCGTTTGTTCCACTTTCAGCCTCACCATAGTAATGTACACTTAGTCTAAATGGCATTACTCCATAACGGCTAGTTAATCGTTCCTTCACCATATTCGCTCGCTTTTTAGATAAATCTAAATTGTAAGCTGCTCTTCCAGTAGCATCAGCATATCCCAAAATACGAACGTAAGCTTCATCATATTTGTTTAGGATTTCTGCTACTTTTGCAATTTTTTCCTCTTCAATGTCTTGAATTCTTGTAGAATTGGTATTGTAGTAAATCGTCACCACTCTATCAGTAGCCAATACACTATCAAATCCACTAATAACTCTTCGCTCTGGCTCTCGGTCTACAATGACTCTTCTTGGTGCTGGAGCTTCTGTTACAACAGGACTCGGTGGTGTTGTATAAATAATCCTTGGCTCTGGAGTAGGTGCAGGTGGTGTAGTGTATATCACTCTTGGCGCAGGCTCTGGTGCAGGTGGTGTAGTATAAACAATTCTTGGTGCTGGTGCAGGAGCTGGATTTGTTGCAGGTAATCTGCTCAACATATCCTTATAAGCTTCTAATGCTCCTTGCAAAGAAGCTACCTGCCTCCCTAATTGTTCAATTTTTCCTCTTAACTCAGTAATTAGAGCTGTTTTGCGATCATCAGCTTGCTTAAGCTCATTAACCATCCCTACTAACTTACTGATTTCTGCTCGTAATTCTTTTTCTAAAGCAGGATCCATTTGAGGAGCAGGTGCTGGAGTTGTAGGTTGTGCAATAATCACCTCTTTTTCTTTCTGCTCCTTCAACTCCCGCACTTCTTCCCTCAAAGCCTCTATCTCATCCATCAAACGATTATACTGTGTTTCGCTAATCGTTATTGTTTCTTCTTCTTTTTTTTTTCCTTCTTCTTTTCCTCTTTTTCTTCCTCAGCTTTTTCCTTCGCTTCCTTCTTCTCTAACTCCTCCTGTTCCTCTAGCTCTTTCTTCAAGCGTTCAATTTCTTCCTTCAAAGCATCTGTACTAGCTCCTTTAGCCGCTTCCTCTTTTTTCACCTCCTTCTTCATCTTCTTTACTTCCTTTCCATCTTCCTCAATAATGATTTCCTTACGAATTTCCATTTGCGAACCACCACGATCCATCATGTCAATTTGCTTTTGTAATTCGTTTAGCTTACCCATGATCTTATTCTCTGTACTTTCTTGACGCAAACGATCTGTTTCAATTTTGTACATTTCAATAATCACATCTTTATTATCATCTCCACCACCACTATTCCCTTGAGCTGCTTGCTGCTTTAATATTTCTGTTTGAATCTTCAAATCAATAATTTCTTGCTCATTGATAGCAGATTTCACATCAGCGGCACTAGAACCAGAAGGCGCAGGAGCCGGAATCACAACAGGAGCAGGTGCTTGCGGTGCAGGTGCAGCAGGAGGCATAATAACTGTTGTTGAAGAGCCTCCGTTAGAGGATTCTTCTGTAATTACAGTCTCTTCTACATCTTCGCCTTTAGCTTTCTTCTCCTTCTTCTTCTTGCGATCTTTCTTTCTTTTCTTCTCCTTTTTCGCCTTACCTTCTTCTGCCATTTCGTCTTCTTCTATAACCTCTTCGATTTCTTCCTCAATCTCCTCTGCTGTTTTTCCTTCAGCACGCATCTCGCTCTCCTTCTTTATCACATTATTTAAAGAGTCTAATTCTGCTTGACGATTTTCTACCTCAATAATTGGATCTGCATTTTCCTCAACAATTACTGGAGGCTCAAATTCATCCAACATCTTACGGCAACGACGTTTACATAATTTTCTTTCTGCTCTATCTTCTATATCTCTACAAGAAGCAAAGCAAAGCTTTCGCAAGTCTTTTTCTGCTTGCTTGTCAGCCTTTTTATCTGCCTTTTTCGCTTTTTTCTTCTCTTTTTTAGTGGCTACTCTAACATCTTCGACATCTGCCATTGTCAAACCACCTAGTTTGTATTGAGCAGAGTCACGTCTACTTAACTCTGAATATCTATCAGCAATAATTCTTGGAGCTTTGAAGCTTTTCTTCTTTAAGCCAAAGTTGTAATTAACAGAAGTAGTAAAGTTGGCATAAATGTCATTCCAATCATCATTATTACCTCTAACATCCACATCATCTAGGTAATCAGTAAAGGTATAACGTCCATTAGCTACAAAATCGACATTCCAACGATCAGATAAACGGAATTTAACTCCTAAACCAACAGGAATATGCCATGTAGTACGCTCATAAGGAACGCCCTCAATATTTCTTTCTCTCAAATCAGTTTCAAAATCACCATCTTGTACCAACTCGTCATCAGAGAAATTATATCTTTTGCCATCTTCATCAAAAAAGTCACCAAAAGGATCAAACCAAGTCACTCCGATTCCACCATATAAATAAGGAGAAATAAAAGCTTTTTCATCAGCTAACCATCCTTCTGGATAAAGTACTACTGCTGCGGAAGCATCTAAAATATCTGTTCTAAAATTATAAGCACGATCAAAGTTTGGATTATCAGTTATAAAGTCACCATAAAAATCAACTGTGCGATCATTATAAGTAACAGCACCTTTAGACCCCATCAATCTAAATCCAAGTGCTTTGCCATAACTTTTTTCAAGCTGCAAACCATAGCTCAACTGAGCATAGTTCCATAGTCTAGGGTGTTGATGTGTTAAATCTCCCCAGTAATGCATAGAACCTACGGAAGCACCAACCCTATACTTGTAGAAATTTTGTTGTGCATAGCTATTGGTATCTATAGCCAACAAAATCAGCAAGGATAACAATGCTACTTTTATAAAAGGTGTTTTCATTTCTTATTCACTATAAATTGATGTTCAAAAATTGGTTTGTAGGAAATTATCTAAGGTTATTCTATTCATAATTCATAATTCACAGCCCTTAGTTTCCTGAATATAGTCTTTAATTGAAGAGTGTAGAATTAGTTAGTGATTCTATTTATCACCTAAACTTACAGAAAGGTTGATTTCTGCACTTACTCCAACAAAAGGACGGATATTAACATTTCTCAAACCTTCAATTCCACTACTTCCATTACTGCTACTTTCAGTAAAAGCAGCACCTGCATTCAATCGAACGAATTTGAACACTTTATAACCCAAGCCTACATAAGAAGGACGCTTAATAATCGGTCCAGAAACTTCATTACCATTAGCATCTGTCAAGTTGGTAACAAATACACCAACAGAAACAGAAGTATTGGCAAAGAAAGGCGAAAAAGCTTTACGAGCAAAAGGAAAAGAAACACCAGCAAAAGGAGCACTTCCATAATCTAGCTCATTAAATCCGCCATCAAAATAAACTCCTCCATATCCAACATTAAGAGATAAAGAGTTTTGTGTTTTTCCTACTGAATAGTCATCAATTATTTTCGTATCACTTAGTAAAGACAAATCTGTATTTAGATACTGCTCTACTTCATTGTTCACTACTTGCATCAATTCATTCAGCAATCTACTTGCATAATTTGCTTTTGCCGCTTTTTTCTTTCCAGCAAATAGGAAACGACCTTTATTTAAATCGGCAGCTTGTACTTGTTCCACTTTATTCTTAACTACATCTGAAAAACCTTCAAATGCTAAACCTGCTCTATTTTGGTAAACACTCAATGCATCATCTACAATTGAATTCAGGTCACTAATTACTTGTTTGTAAGGCTTTAATAATTTCACCTCTGCATTAGTTACTTCAAAAGCAGATACTACATAAGCATCCAAAGTTTGGAATAATTTGATTCTCAAATATTCTCTTTCAGCCTCTGTTAAACTTCTATAATAGTCAATTCTAAAGTCATATTCTCCATTACCTCTCATTTTGTAATTCATAGGTACAGAAAACATTTCACCAGAATTGCCAAATGGTCGTTTCCATACCCCTTTATACAAAGCCCTTTTTTGCTTTTGGTCTCCAGATCGGAAAATATTTATTTCTACAATATTAACATCTCCATCAATCCCACCATTGACAACAAAATTAGTTTCGGCAGGTAATGGTTGATTTTCGTTAAAATAATTGCGCTCATAATTATAGACAACGGTGGCATGTTGTGCATAGACGCTTACAGATGTAATCATCAACAATACAGCAAAGAGTACGAACTTCTTCATTTTTTCAGCTTAGAGTTAATTATTTGTTGAATTTTATTTATTTCATGAAAAAATTGATTCAGCAGCAGAAAAAGAAATAAATGAATTATCTTTTGGTAATGTTAAACAAAACACAAACTTTTCATAAAAAGTAAAGACGCTATTAATCTAAGAAACAAGTGAAGAATAAGTTTGCAATTTTGATTAGTCAAATTTGACACTAGACAAGGCAAAAAATGCAGGCAATGCAGGGCATTGACAAGACTTTTTAACGAAGTATAAGGACTAATTTGTCAATCAAAATCATAAGTTTTTTTACTGTTTCTAATTAATGTATAGGTTTGCTTTTCCTACATTCTACCTTTTATAAATCATCTGGGTTAATTTGCTCACTTTCAGCTAGAAGTTGTTGAAATTCTTTTGTCTTCAACAATTCTGCCTCTAGTTTTCGCTCTAGTTCTTTAATTCGCAATTTCGCTTCTAATAGTTCCTTGTTGCGCTTAAAAAAATGAACGATTAATAAAAGGAACATTATCAACGCACCAACCAACACCCCTCCCAAAACAATATTGGACATAGGTCCTGTATATTTACTCAATATTGGTAAATCTACAGTTGCTTCTGTTTCATTCTGGATTTTAAATGCCCAGAAAAAAAACAACAATATTAGTATTGTTATACCATAATAGATAATACTCCTTCTGCTCATCTTTCAATTATATATTGTACTTTTCAACACTTAAAGTATCAAAGACTAATCTAATTGGTGAAAAGTACTTTGGTTTTCTTATTTAGAAATATGATCAAGTTATTATTTGATCATATTTCTAAATAATAGGAATATAAAAATACAATCCTTTAAATTGATCGCTTTATTAAGGTGCAGAATCACCTATAGCATTGATAAATCTTACCTCACAATTATCAGCTACTTCAAAAATCCAGCTACGAGCAAAATCACAGTCACCATCACAATCATTAGGCTCTCCAATTTCATCATACCCTACAGTAAAAGTGACCTCCAAAGAAGTACCATTATCTACAATCACAATCTCATTTCCTATATCACTCTCAGAATCAGTACTTGCACCAAAAACACCATCAATTGCTTTAAATCTATCTGCTAAAGCCGCAATATTAAGTGGATCATTAGAAACCAACTCTGCAAGATGGAAAGTACCTTGATCTGTATCAAAGCTATTAAATCCATTTAGTTTCAAACCATAGAAATTCACTAAACCATCCACATCACTATTACCTGTCAATACATTACCATCTTCCCACTCTTGTACCCAGTCTTTACTAATGTCTACTTGTAAAGTTAATTCATTAAACTCAGGAAAATCAGTAGTATGAATTTCATACACATCAAATACGCTATCTCTAGCAGCAAAATCAGAACTATGAATAGCACTCAATGCAGCTAAATAACGATTGATTAAATTACTAGAAACTAAGATATCATCTTTTGCAGGTGAAGCTAATTGAGATCTCAATGCTAATCTTGTCGCATCATCTCCATAGTTGTTTTCTACAACTCTTTTTACATTACAATCAGAAATGGCTACATCACCATCATCTGTATCATCACCATTATCTATTAAATCACAAGAAGGAAAGAAAAATAGTCCAAATGCAAGCAAAACCAAAATATTCTGGAGCTTATTCATCAGTTAGTTATTTTTTATAATTTTAAAGAAATAGGATTATTATATGCTTTATACTAAGGTCAGCATATAAAGCTATCTGATAAGCAATACAATATCAACCCAAACTATATTATTATATTTTAGTAACAAGCAAAAAATAAATTAGGCCTATTTGTGCGGTTAATTTGTAGCTATACAAAGCAAAAAACGTAGATGATGCAACAAGCATCAGCGAGAAGCCTTTGAACGAAGTATAACGGCAAATTAAACAACAAAATATTAGTTTATTTTTTAGTTGTTACTTAGTTGGCGTTATTTGTATTCAATAAAATATTTAGCCGAAAATTGGCATCTAACTTTTTGTAATTATTTCGTTAGCTATGAAGTAGATAATTAGCTAATCTAAAACAGGTATTTCATTTTTAATTACAAAAAGACATAATAGGTTTGATAAAAAAGTAAAGGACTGAATAATAATAAATTATTCAATCCTCTATATTCTATAATTGTTTATTCTGAAGCTTCAGCACTACCACCAGCCCTCTCAAAAACCTCACCATCCGCATCGTAGACACCTATATTATTGATGTGTTCATTAGAAATTAAGAAAACCTTCATTTCTACGATGTCTTTGAAAGAAGTAGAATACCAATTAGGAGCTTTACCCTTTCCAAAAAGTTCTAAAATAGGTGTATCAAACCAACTTTTGTCACCTCCTCCCGAACTCTTACTATCCACATTTTGCTCTGCTTCCTTAAGCATATCCCACATACGAGCAACAGAAACTTTTTTACCACCAGGAAGATCCTTCAACATTCTATAAAGATTCGCTTGCTCTAAAGAACGGAATCCGTATTGTTCTTGTAAAGCATTCAAACTTTTATAAGAACGATATTCATCTTTATCAGTAATGCCCAAACTATTGGCAGCATTATACTCATTGATGTCATCAAACTGTCCTTGTTGCGCTCGGAAATAGCTATCAGAAGAATCAAAGCCTTTTTCTACTGCTGCACGATATTCCGCAGCATTTACTTTAACAAAACCACTAGTCAATGCTTTTTCAAACTCATCATACCCTTCATAACTCAACTCCTTAGCAAAAGCATAAACTTGTGCATCGTTTTTGTAATCTTTCACCTTTTTGTAGTCTGCATCTCCTAGTCGTCCATCTACAAAAGCAGTTTCCAACTTATTTACAGCACCTTCAAAACCAATTGCCTTTGCCTTGAGATATTCTAAACGATCATCAAAGCCTGCATTAATACAATTTTCGTACTCTTCTCGATCAACAAAGTTTCCGTTTTTAGCTTTATAAAAAGCATCACCTGTACGATAGCCCTTCTCTTGTCCCTCTTTATAATCTTCTAATGATTCATAATTTAAACCATTAACAGAATAAACAAGTCCATTATGATAAAAAGAGAAAAAGGAAGTCTTGCTTTTCACAGACTTATTTCTTCCAATCAGATCTTTTTCTTCAGACTGTAAAGTCTGTTCTTGATCGACTACGAATATAAATTCTGGATTATAACGGTCGATCATCTCTTCAAATTCACCTAGCCCACTCAGCTGAATTGTTGGGAGATTATCATATCCGTCTATTTTGTAATACACTCTATTAAGGGTTTCCATTTAATAGTTATTTAGAGACGATTAATCAGATTATTTGCTTCTACACTTTTATTATGAATTTTCGAGAAATAAGACGCTAAAAAAGTAAATAGTCACATAAAAATATTTCTTTCTTTTTGGAGGTTGTCTAAACAAAGCAACCACATCATTTCCTTCCTCCCATTATCACAAAAGCTTATACTTCTCGTTTTTAGCCTGCAAAGGTACATTTTTTATTTTACTTTACTCAATGTCTTACTAAATAATTCACTTTTTTACAAATGTATTTACAATCCACTATGTTGCAATCCTTCAATATACAATTTTCAGATACTCTTCATATTAGTAATGTAAATAAAAAAGGATATTATACAATAATTGAATTATTGTATAATATCCCCCTGTGTAATCATATTAAGGAAACAGCGAAAGTGCCAACTTATTTTTAACTGTTCCTAAATATATTAATACCTACAAAAACTTAACCAATTAATTCTACATTGGCAACTAATAATTTATGTAGCGGTAAAATTACCTTGCGTTCATTATCTTGTTGAATAATAACAGACATTCCATCCACCTTGACAATTACCCCTTCAACATTCTCCACTTTAATTCTTTGTCCAATTTGAAATTTATCTCGACTATAGAAAGAGGCCAAAATATTTGCCATAATATCTTTGGAAGCAAAACCGTAGCCAATGGCAAAAGCAAAAATAATGGCTCCCATCGCAATCGTTACATTTTGTGTAATGATTTCTGTGTCCATACCTGCTTGGTTAAGAGCTGTAATGGCTACCATAATTAGTATGAAATAAAACACAAAAGCAGAAATTACAGAAGCTCCAGCTAAATTTAAAGCTTGACAAGCTCCTTTCACAACTTCTCTTATTAAATTGGCAATTAAAGCACCTAGTATAAAAAATACCATAGCACTTAATAATTTTGGTAAATATCCTATTAGCGACTTAATTCCTTCCGAAACACTATTTAAGCCCATTAGTTCAAAAGAGACCATACCAAAAAGCAACATAATCACCCAAAACAAAATTTTTGAAATAAAGCGACTTAATTGAAAATCTAAATGCTTGAAAAGATCGATTTGTTGTAGATTATCATTTAGACCATCTACTTTTAAGGTCACTAATATTTTACGAACAATAAAAGCAACGAAGGAAGCCAAAAGCCAACCGAGTATCAAAAGAACAATACCCGTCAGAATTTTAGGAGCACTCGCTATAAGATCTGAATACATTGTATTCAGAATACCTAGCAATTGATTTAACACATTCGACATGTCTCTTATTTATTTTAGCTATTATTTATCTATGCAAAGTGTAGCATTGACTTTCGTATTCTATTTTTTCAAAATCGACGAAAGTTAATGTTGCAAAAGTACAATTAGAGCATCTCCATTCTACTCGTACTTTTACCATCAAAACTCTTTTAAGTTAATAAAAAAGTTTGGTGGATAAAACTTATTTTAATCATTGTATCATTACTAAAGAAGCGAAACTATGTAAAAGCAGGCAAACACAAAAAAATAAATTTATTCAATATAAAAATCATGTATATTATCGCAACTTTTCCATCTCTTCCTTTAATTATTCCAATACTCCTCAATCTCTAAAATAAAAGGACACAAAAAATTATTAATTTTATTTAATATCTTTATCTTCTACACTACCATTTAAAGAATCATGGTCTATTTCTTTATTAATATCTTGCCCATTAACAGAAAATAAACCATTTACATCATCATTGGTAATATCTTTTGAAGGTTCCTCTTGATAGCCTTTTAACAGACTAAGAAAAGATGTTGCGAAATGTCCAACATAAAGTTCTAGTGTTTTAAAGCAAGTTCTAACAAACCCATAAGAGCTTTTTACTCTTGGCCCGAGTTTATCAGAAGGCTCAACTTCTGGATCCTTTATATGCTGGAAAGGATTATCACTCATAAAATTAAGTTCCGTTTTTCATCAAATTAGGGTAAATATATTCAATACTTAAATTATTCATTAGTAATACTTACCATTGGTGTTATATTGCATTAAGTAGTTAATAATAACTCTCTCGATAAGTACTCTCATGCATTTTTTTAACTTTTTCTTTAGCTCGTTTAATTCGCATTTTCACAGCACTTTCTGATATATTAAAGACAGATTGTATTTCTTTAATACTCATATTGTCTCGATACTTCATTAGCAAAATCATCTTTTCTTCTACTTTGACTCTCTCTAGTAGCTTTGTCAAACGTTCTACAGCAATATGCTTTAGATCGTCTGCTGATTCTACTTCCATACTATTGACTACCCCATCGTAATCTTCTATAGACACCATCTTTTGCTTTTTATTCTTGCGTAGATAGTCAATACAGAAGTTATACGTAATGGAATACAACCAAGTAGAAAACTTCGATTTTTGCTTAAAAGAGGCCAGATTGAAATACACCTTTAAGAAAATATCATGTGTTAAATCTTCTGCAATAGAAGACTCTTTAACAAATGACATGCATTTCCTGTATACTTTATTGGCATACCTTTCATATAGCACATCAATTAATACAGGACTTTGTGTGCGAATGATTTCAGAGACAACCTCTTCATCTGATAGATTTGCTTTCCGTTCTTTGGAAGGCAAATTAAATGTTAACAACAATAGAAACATTGAAGGGTGTGTGTAGTTATTAGTTATTGAAAGCAACTTCCAGATATTGATAATTATAGGAAAATACATTGTATTATCTGATAATTTCAAAAAAGAAATTGTATTTTATTGATCGCCGTCATTAAGACTAGAATTGGTGCAAAAAATAACATAATTTCTTAAAAAATCAAAGAATAGTAAAAAAAATACATTTTTACTACCGATTTTTCAATAAAAAAAGCTTTACATTGAAAAAAATCAATAATAAAAGCCCTTCTTAATCGGTATATTTATTGATTACACAATAGTATCTTAATGAAAACTGTTATTCTTTTTTGGAAACAGTCAAAAAATAAATGACTATTTTGATTAATCAATTTAGCACTTATTTTGATTAGAGAAATTTGACACTAGATGAGGCAAAAAACACAGGCAATGCAGGGCATTGGCGAGGCTTTTTAACGAAGTATAGTTCCAAATTTATCAATCAAAATGATAAGTTATTTTTTTACTGTTCCTTATCTCAATAATAGTATCACTTATTCAGTAGGTATATCTAATTATACCTGATGTACTAAATTAGAAGTAGTATTATCATTCATGTCAAATCAATCCAACATAATTAAGTTAAAAGACAAACTAACTCAAACTACAGGTATTGAGCAAGTAGATTGTTTGCTTGAATTGGCTATGTTTTACATGCATAAAGACCCTCAACTTTCTTTCCAATATTCAGAACAAGCCATTACATTAGCGAATATTATTAGCTATGATGAAGGGCTTAATCAGGCTACTTATTTTAAGGGTTTATCTATGATAAATTCTGGTGAGTACAAAGCTGCCCTAACTTTCTTATTAGATGCGGTTGAGAATGTCATGAAAAGCCCAGGTGATTTACTTAGAGGGAAGGTCTATAATGGTATTGGAAATGGATTTAACAAACTTGGTTTTATTAGTACTGCTTTACCCTATTACCTCAAAGCCTTAGATATATTTGAGCAGTTGGGTTATGCAGATGGAATTTCGGCTTGTATTACCAATATTGGAATCATTCATTTTTATGATAAAAACTATGAAAAGTCATTACAATACCATCTAAAAGCCAAACAAATCCAAGAAAAAACAGGCGATAAGGTTAAAGTGGGTAATATTGACAACAATATTGGTTATCTGTATACCCAGTTAGGGGAGTTGGAGAAGGCATTGGATTATTTTAATGAAGCGATGAAGATAGAGAGTAATCGGGTTCGTGGCTTAGTTCACAATAATCTTGCCTATTTGTATATTAAAATTGGAAAACCTGATTTGGCTTTAGAACATGGTTATAAAGGCTTAAAAATCCGGCAAGAACTAAAGGATCAACATGGTATATTAACCTCTTATAGTAATATAGCAACAGTCTATTTTCATATACAGGATTATGAAAAAGCATTAAACTATCGCCTAAAAAGTTTACATCTTGGTGAAAAGATTAGTGCTTCCTTCTATCTCAATAAGAATTATCGTTATTTATCGGAAATCTACTACAAAAAACGGGATATAGATAATGTATTTTATTATCAACAAAAGTATATTGAAAGTAATGAAAAGCTTTATGGAGAAGAGAAATCGAAGGCTTTGACCGAGATGGAAATTAAGTATGAGACACAGAAAAAAGTTAAAGAAACCGAAATTTATCGCCTCAAAAATGTAGAACTTAAAAGAACATTAGATCAGCTCAAAAAAACACAAGCACAATTAATTCAACAAGAAAAGATGGCTTCTGTAGGGGTATTAACCGCAGGTATTGCCCATGAAATCAATAATCCAGTCAATTTTATTTCTGCTAATATTGCTCCACTACAGCGAAATATTCGATTTTTTCTCGAATTAATAAATATGTATGAAAATAAGGCTACACCAGAAGAGATAGCCGATTTTAAAGAAGAAATAGATTTCGATTATACCAAAGAAGAAACCTTTGGTATGATTAATGATATATCAGAGGGAGTAACTAGAACAAAGGAAATCATCAAAGGACTGAGTAATTTTTCTCGGAATGATCGTAATGTTAGGCAAGTAGTGAATATTCAACAATGTTTAGAAAGTACGCTTTCGCTGTTGAAGACACAAATTGGTAAAGACATTATTATTTCCCGTAAATTCACCAATATACCAACCATTGTTGGTCTACATGGAAAAATTAATCAGGTATTTATGAATATCCTAACCAATGCGATCCAAGCAGCCGAAAATAATTTGGGCAAAAAAGAGGTCATTATTTCTACTTGGGCAGACACCAATTTTGTTTATATCAGTATTACAGATAATGGAATCGGTATGACAGAAGAAACCAAGTCTAAAATTTATGATCCTTTTTTTACGACCAAAGAGGTTGGTAAAGGTACTGGTTTAGGCTTGTCCATTTGTTTTAATATTATAGAAGAGCATCATGGCACTATAGATGTCGAAAGTGAATATGGCAGTGGTGCAACTTTTACCATTTCATTGCCAATTAACTTTACAGAAGAAACAGCAATAGAAGAATAAGCAAAATACACCATATAATAAATGTTGTCTCAGAGATAGAGACAATATAATAGATGACAATAGAATTTGACTAAAAGACCACCATTAAACCTTATATCGCCACTTTATACCCCTCCTTTACTAGATACCTAATAGGCAAGAGCAATAGATTAGAGCAAAGTAAAAGATCCCACTCTCTTAATCAAATGGTAAAATAAAGAGTTAAAACAATGCTTATATTTACACATTGACTCATAATTTATTTATCATAATAGATACACGCTATTATTATGATAAATAAAGCTATTTTACCCATTCCATAATCCATTGATCCTAAAAGCTTATGTCTGTATCTGTAAACCAACTTAGTACAAGATCTACTAGAAAGATGCAAAATAATAAAGCACATATATTATATGTAGATGACGAACCATCTAACCTAAATGCTTTTAAGTCTGCATTTCGTTTTGATTATAAAATCATTACTGCAAGCTCTCCACAGGAAGCTTTTCCACTACTCAAAAAACACAAGGTAGAGGTGATCATCGCTGACCAACGAATGCCAGAAATGACGGGTGTGGAATTTCTGACTAAGGCGAGGGAAGACTATCCAGACCCGATCCGCATTATATTGACGGCTTATAGTGATCTTGAAGCTGTGGTGCAAGCGATCAATGAAGGGCAGGTATTCCGTTATATCTCTAAACCTTGGGATGAACAGGAATTTAAGATGAATATTGAGATTGCGGTTAAGTTATACCGAATCAATCAAGAAAATCAACGCTTGCTTAAGGAACAGCAAAAAATGCTGGATTTTGTGCGGATAGCAGCACATGATTTGAAAGAACCAGTCCGTACTATTGGTAGTTTTATGAAACTATTGAAAAGAGATTTCGGTCAGGAGCTTAATGGTACAGGTAATGAGTATGTCAATTTCGCTATTGATGCTAGTGAACGTATGTCGATGATGATTACCGAAATTCTCAATAATCCAAGTGCTCGTTTGAAACGATTGGAGATTGTTGATGTTGATCTTAATGTATTGATGGAAAATCTGCTTGGTGATTTACAACAACTGATACAAGACAAACAGGCTACCATCTACTTTGATCAATTGCCGAAAATTCAAAGTAGTCCATTGGCATTGACGCAAATTCTACAAAACTTAATCACTAATGCGATTAAATATTGTGATCGCAAACCTGAAATTCATATTTCTTGTGATGTAAAGGAGGTTTCTTATTTTTTCAAAGTGGCAGATAATGGTATTGGTGTTCCTGCCAAACATGCAGATCGTATTTTCAAGGTATTTGAGCGATTACATACCAATGAAGATAAATATAGTGGGAAAGGTATTGGCTTGGCTACTTGTAAACGAATGATTGATAACTTAGGAGGGAAAATTTGGTTAAGATCTACGGTAGGGGAAGGCTCTACTTTCCATTTTACCCTACCTATTGATAAAGATATTATTTGTTGATTATTATAATGATGCTCCACAATACTAATGGCGTTCCAGTAAAGATTACTTGATTGGTAATCATTTTTACTGGAACGCCATTAGGAACAGTCAAAAAATAATTGTACTATTTTGATTGATAAATTTAACCCTATACT
>JAHDFT010000052.1 GCA_020628015.1 Bacteroidota bacterium | reverse complement strand
TGACATTATCTTAGATGATGGCATGGGTAATATTGTAGACCAACAAACTTATAGCAGCAGTAGTGATGATGAGGTGATTACCTTCTCTGGAAGTGGTGGAACTGGTGGAACAGCTTGTAGCGCAAGTGATAGTTATACTGCACCAAGTAATTGTCAAACAACGAGTGGTTGTGAAGCAGATGCTGGTGATTTAGACCCTGCTGGACCATTGACTTTATGTGAAGGAGACAATACACCTACTTTCTCTGCTAGTTATGAGGCCGCTGATGAAAATGATCCTAATGCTGGAGAAGGAACGATTAGCTTACCTACACCTCCAAATGGTTTCATTATTAGTGAGGTAGATGCTGATCAGGCTGGTGCAGATATGGCAGAATTTATAGAAATTTATGGTGCACCAAATGCATCACTTGATGGATATGTATTAGTATTCTTTAATGGAAATGGAGAAACACAGTATGGTTGTCATGATTTAGATGGTTTCACTACAGATGCAAATGGTTTCTTTGTTGCAGGTAATGTGACAGGTGCCGACCTAGTGATTGGAACATCTGGTAACTTATTACAAAATGGTGCTGATGCTGTAGCTCTTTATCAAGAAGCAGATTGTAATACTGCTCCTACCTCAGCAACAACGACAAATCTAATTAGTGTGGTTATATATGGTACCAATGATGGAGATGATGCAGAATTGTTAGCTATATTTGGTGATGCTCAATATGATGAGTCGGCTAATGGTGATTCTGCTAATGAATCTGTACAATGGGATGGAACAACTTATAAAACTTGTCCTTCTACTCCTGGTGCTATACCAAATGCACCTGGTTCTGGTGCTTTCTCTTATATCTGGATTGTTACGCAAGACAATACAGGTAGTGGCGGTACTGCTTATGATGTTGTTACTTATGCAGAAGGTACTGGCTCTAACTACGAAGCTAACTTTAGCGGATTAGCAGTAGGTACTTACTGTGTACATGGTATGTCTTTCGAGGGGACTTTTGCTGAATTTGAAACTTATGTAGCAGATAATAATATTACAAGTGGTGTTGAAGTACTAGATGCAATCACTAACCAAAGCATTTGTGCTGATCTTGAAGTTGCTGGATGTATTCCTTTAACAGTAGAAGAAGGACCAAGTGCAGAAGTAACAACACTAGTTGAATTATGTAACTTTGACGATGGTACTAAACCAACATCCGTAGTCTTTGCTGACCTTGTAACTGCTGGTCCTACTGGTGGAACAGGTACTTGGACAGATGATCAAGGTAATGTTGTAACAGACTTTGACGCAATTGGGCAAGCAGTTGGTAGTTATAGTTTTGCTTATACAGTAACACCTGATGGTGAAGGTGCTTGTGGCGATCTAGTAATAAATGTAACTGTAAACGTAGAAAACTGCTCTGATGATCCATGCTTCGGACTAGCAGTTCCTGAAGTAGAAGATATTGGAGTATGTGAAGGTGGAAATACCGAAATCGTTCCTACAGGTGGTGGAACTGGTGGTGTTGGTGGAACAATTGATGTTTCTGGTTTCCCAATGACTCCATTCATTAGTGAAATCCATTATGATAATAGTGGTAGTGATATTGATGAGGGTGTTGAAATTACTGCACCTGCTGGTACAGACTTGAGTACTTACGAGTTGGTATTTTATAATAATACTGATGGTGCTTCATACATTACAGAAGTATTATCAGGTATTGTACCAGATCAAAGTGGTAGTGGATATGGCGCAGTATTCTTCAATATTAGTAGTATCCAAAATGGACCTGCTGATGGAGTTGCTTTATATGATGCTAGTGGAATGCTTGTTTTAGAGTTCATAAGTTATGAAGGAACTTTAACCGCAACAGGTGGACCTGCTATGGGTATAACTAGTACGGATATTGGGGTTGTTGAATCAAGCTCAACACCTCCTGGTCAGTCATTACAGTTAGTAGCTGGTACTTGGACAGGACCAATCGCTGCTACTCCAGGATTGATTCCTTCAAGTAATACCACTCCTGTTGTTTATAACTTCTACTCAGATATGGAATTAACCATGCCAATTACGGATGCACAAGGCGTTAGCTCTTATGATCCTGGTATGAGTACTACGGTTTGGGTTACAGCTGTAGAGGGAGAATGTGAAAGTGCGCCAGTAATGGTGACAGTTACCATTTCTGGTATTCCTGCTGCTGATGTTGTTGCTGAGGTGATCTTATGTGCTCAGGCAAGTGAGGAATATCCTTCTATCATAGATGATCTATCTACCCTAATTACTGCTGGTCCTGATAATGGAACAGGTGTTTGGACAGATGGAACTGGAAATGTGATTACTGAGTTTGACGCAACTGGTTTATCAACAGGAGATTACTTCTTAACCTATACTGTGACAGGCGGTGAAGGATGTTTTGATGATGTTAATACAGTAAAAGTAATTGTATTGCCTTGTGATGGTAGTGATCCTTGTGAAGGTTTTGAAGCTCCTACAGCTGATGATATTAATAGCTGTGAATCTGGTGTTGCCATTATCCCAATGGGTGGTGGTGCTGGTTCTAGTGGTGGTGGAGCTTGTACAGGCGTATTCATTAGTGAAATCCATTATGATGATGAGGGTGCAGATGAAGATGAAGGCGTTGAAATCTCTGGTGCTGCTGGTACTGATTTAAGTGCTTATTCAATTGTATTATACAATGGTAATAGCGGTGAAGAATATGGTACAATCGCACTTTCTGGAACTATTCCAGATGAAGGTGCTGGATGTGGAGCCATCTATTTCCCAATTTCAGGAATGCAAAATGGAGCTCCTGATGGTATCGCACTATATGATGGAACAAGTGTGCTTGAGTTCTTGAGTTACGAAGGTAGCTTTACAGCAACTAATGATGTAGCAAGTGGAATGACAAGTACAGATATTGGAGTTAATGAAGCAAGCTCAACACCTTCTGGTCAATCCTTACAATTAATCAATAACTCATGGGCTGGACCATTCATCAATACTTTTGGTAGTGTGAATTCAAGTTCAACTCCTGTGACTTATAATTTCTACGATGGAGATCCTGCAAATGGCGGTATGTTGCTTGCTGGTGATGCTTCACAATATATCCCAACCGAATCTGGAACCATTTGGGTAACAGCAGTAGGTAGTGGTTGTGAGAGTACACCAATTCAAGTGAATGTAAATGTAGGTGCTGGACCATCTGCAACTGTATTTGAAAATGCTAATTTATGTAATGCAGCTGGTGGTGTTAGTCCTACTTCGATTAACTTTAGCGACTTGGTTTCTGAAGGACCAACAAATGGAACAGGTGTTTGGACAGATGCTGATGGAAATGAAGTAACTGAGCTTGATGCAACAGGCATTGCAGCAGGAGCATATGTGTTTACTTATACAGTAACACCTGATGCAGGTAATGAGTGTCCGCCAGCAGTATATACAACAACAATAACTGTTATTGATTGTGATGATGGAGGTTGCCCAACAGTAGATGCAGGAGCGATTGCTACAATAGTACTTTGTAATGCTGATGGTGGTGATAGCCCAACAAGTGGAACTTTCACTTCTGATGGTGATGCAGGTGGTACATGGAGTGTTTCTGGTAATATTAGTATTGGAACCGATGGCTCTATAGATGCGGAAGGATTAGCTTCTGGTACTTATATCGTAACTTATACAGTAGAAAATCCTGACCCTAATTGTCCAGATGATCAAGCAAGTGGTACATTAGTCATTAATGACTGTGCGCCAACATCTAACTGTGATAGTCCAAATCCAGGAAGTGTAAGTGATCTTACTTTATGTAATACGGCTGGTGGAAGCAATCCAACTACTGGTCAGTTTGACTCTTCTGTATCTGGTGGTGTTTGGAACATTAGCGGACCTGGTGCTGATATTGATGAAGATGGTAACGTTGATGCGACTGGTTTAACGCCTGGTACTTATGTAGTGACTTACACGATCTATGTAGATGACCTTCCTGGTGTGAATTGTCCAAATCCATTTACTGTAGCCATCTTAACTGTTGAAGATTGTGCACCTGTTGTACCTACTTGTGGAACAGCAAATGCAGGAACAGTAGAAAGCCTAACACTTTGTAATGCTGAAAATCCAGAAGGTGGCTTCCCAACAAGCGGAACTTTTACTTCTGATGGTGATGCAGGTGGAACTTGGTCTATTAGCAATGGATTAACGATTGGTGCTGATGGTACATTTGATGCAACAGGTGTGGCACCTGGTACTTATGTTGTCAGTTATATTGTTGATAATCCAAACCTAGCAGATGGAACAATTTGCCCTGATGCTGTCGCTACTGCATTGGTAATTGTGAAAGATTGTACGCCTACAAGTAGTTTAGGAAATACAGTATTCTTGGATGAAAATGGTAATGGTGTTCAAGATCCAGGAGAACCAGGTGTTCCAGGTATTATTGTTATCTTAACTACTGAAGATGGAGAAATCGTTGGTTCAACGATTACTAATGATGATGGCGAATATTTATTCGATGACCTTGAGCCTGGTGATTATATTGTAATCTTTGAAATTCCTGAAGGATTTGATGTCTCTCCACAGGATGCTGGTGACGATGGATCTGATAGTGATATTAATATTAGTGGTACTACTGGTGTTATTAACCTAGAACCAGGTGAAAATGACTTGACCATTTGGGCAGGTATTGTACCTATTGCTTGTGAGCCAGTAAGAGGAACAGTTACGGTTGATGAGTTGATTTGTGCAGAGCCTTCTTCTGAGTTCGTTGTTGCTAGTGCGAGTGGATTCAATACAGATGATGATTATGCACAAGTATTTGTAATGACACAAGGAGATGACTTTACAGTTATTGATGTAAGTGATGATGGTGTATTTGGTACACCTCCAGCAGGTGAATATTGCATACATGCAATTAATTATCTAATTAGTGATGCACCTACTTTCCCTGCTATCGGAGAAAGTGCTACCTCACTTATCGGACAAGATGCTTGCTACGATTTCGATCCTGCTGATTGTGCGCCATTCTTGGTCTTACCAGATGTCCAAATCACATCTGAACCTTATTGTAAGCCAGATGTAGATGGTAGCTATTTTGCAACTGTGACGATTACAGGTGGTTTGCCAGAGTTCTTAGACTTCGGTAGTTATAATATCAACTATCCTCCAGGTTTTGCAACTTATGATCCAGAAACAGGTTCTGCACAAGTAGAAATTGGTCCAATTCCTAATGGTGCTAGATTTGCAATTGATGTAGATAATGATGGTAACTTCTGTACAGGTGGTCCACACATCATTAGCTTTGAAGATACTTGTGTTGTGGAGATTGTATGTACGCCAAATGCGGGTAGTATGAGTCCAGATCTAAACTTCGGTTGTGAAGGTAGCGCAGTTACCGTTGCTTCTACTGGTTTAGAAGTAGATGAAGGAGAAACATTCACTTACTTATTACATGATGGTACTGCTGAGGTAATTGGTAATATCTTAGCCTCTAATCAAGAGGGTACCTTTGATGTAAGCGGTTTGAGTACAAATATGACTTACTATGTTGTTGCAGTAGTTGGTACGGATGATGAAAACTTCCCGAACTTCGATGATGAGGTTTGTACAGCTGTAACAGCTACAGGAACTCCAGTTGTATTCCTAGATCCAATTACCATTACTGATGAGGCAATTTGCGACGCAACAAATGATCAATTTAGTGTGATCTTGACAGTTACAGGTGGTCTTCCAGCTTATGATGGTAGTGATTATGCTTACTCTGGAACTTTCACAGGTTTAGCAGATGGTAGTCTTATCGTTGGCCCAATCCAAGCAGGAAATGGATACAATATTACTGTAACAGATGGTAGTGGTTGTACAGCAAGTCTTGCCGTTGATGAGAAAACATGTAAAGAAGATCCTACAGTAGTTGATTTATTGAGCTTCGATGGGGAAGTATTACCAGAAGGTAACTTATTAACTTGGGTGACAGCTTCAGAAATCGACAATGACTTCTTTACCATCATGCGTTCTACAGATGGTGAAAACTTTGAAACAATTGCTACAATTGATGGTGCTGGTACGGCTAATCAAGCGAACTTCTATCAATTTACTGATAAAGAGGCTTCGGCAGGCGTAACCTACTATCAATTAGTACAAACAGATATAGACGGTAATGTTACTGTTTACAATGTGATTAGCTTAACTCGTTCTGAATTCCACTTTGGTATTACTCAGGTTTACCCTGTACCAGCGAATGACTTCATCTTTATCAGTTACAACAATGATGTAGAAACAGATGATGTAGAAGTAAACATCTACGATGCAGCTGGAAGATTAATGCTAAATGCACAGACCTCTTCTATTACAGGTAGTAATGTTGTGAGAGTTGATGTAAGCAACTTTGCAGCAGGTGTCTACATGGTTAGAATGACTAGTGGTGGAGAAGCAACAACGATTAGCTTTACGAAAGAGTAAGCAAACGTAATACCTCATGAAGAAAAGGAATACTACTAGTCAAAGGTAGTATTCCTTTCTTGCCAAAACTAACTCTCTAATCAAGTAATTGAATAGATGTAGTTAGCGTAAAGTATTATATTTGCTCATTGATGTGACACAGTTTTTAGTTTCTCTTTTCTTGAAATGACCTTATGGATTTTAGGCAAAATATTTCAAAAATCCGTTAAGCACAAAATACTGTTTGAGCGCAGCGAGTTTATTTTGTGTAGGATTTTTGGAATATTTTGTCGTTAAGAAATTCATACAGTCTTGATTTTTGGTTCTTTTCATCGAGGAAAAGAACAAACTGTTGTGATCAAGGGGAGAAATGAATGATATGGAGTGAACATCTATACTTGTGTGACATTTGCTAATAGAGATACAATGAAAAAAGGGCTAACCGAATTCAATTCGGTTAGCCCTTTTTTCATTGTATGTGTTATACGATTAATTAAGGAAATAAACGCCCATAATATCTAGGAAACGGAATAGTCTCTCGAATATGACCAACCCCAGTCAACCACATAATAGTACGTTCAAAGCCCAATCCAAAACCAGCATGTGGAACAGAACCATAACGGCGAAGGTCAGCATACCACTCAAAAGCCTCCATAGGGAGTTCATGATGTTCTACCCCATCTAGTATCTTCTGTAGGTCGTTTTCTCGCTCAGAGCCTCCTACTATTTCTCCAAATCCTTCAGGAGCGATCACATCTACCCCCTTCACATAATCAGGCGCATCATCATACCGTTTCATATAGAACGCTTTGATGTTTGCTGGCCATTTTGTCACCATAATTGGCACATTGAAAAGGCGAGTTAAAGCTCTTTCGTGAGCAGCTCCTAAGTCCTCACCAGGAGGGAAATTTTTTGCAGAATCAATCCATTGCGGAATATTGCGAATATCTTCTTCTAGCTTTTTAGCTCTAGCTTTCAATTTATCACACTTACTGCGGAAATAGTTCATTTTACCTTTCTTTAAGCCACCTTTAGCTAGGGTAGCCTCTGTTTCTGTAATTTCCGCTTGAACAGTAGTTAATTCTTCCTGAGCAGCCGCTAAATCTTCCTCAAATGCCTGAATCGCTGTCTTACCGTCAATGGTTTGCTCGCCTCTGATGATCAATACTGCTTCATCATAGGTCATTCTTGGAAAATCGAATTTCGCAATATTTTCGAATATAGTCGTATCTCTTCCTAGGATTTCGAGTTCTTGCTGACAAGTTTCGAGAACATCTTTAACCACATATTTGATAAAGTCTTCGATCAGATTCATGTTCATATCCAAATCGAAATAAGCCATTTCTGGCTCAATCATCCAAAATTCAGATAGGTGACGAGGCGTAACTGATTTTTCGGCTCTAAAAGTAGGTCCAAAAGTATAAATACGACCATGTGCCATCGCCATCGCTTCACCGTATAATTGCCCTGATTGAGAAAGGTAAGCAGCTCCTTTATCATAAAACTCTGTTTCAAATAAAGTGGTCGTTCCCTCACAAGCATTGCCTGTCAATAAAGGCGCATCTGTTTGAATAAAACCTCTTTCTTGGAAAAAAGTATGAATCACATATTTGACTCGGTTTCTTACCCGAAGAATTGCCCATTGTTTTTTAGAACGCAACCACAAATGACGTTTACCCAATAGAAAATCTACACCATGCTCTTTCTTAGCAATAGGGTATTCTTCTGCGATTTGATAAACATGTATGTCCGTTGCTTGTATTTCAAAACCACCTTCCTGACGGTCATTTTCAATAACATTACCAGTAATAGCAATCGAACTTTCTAAGGTTAATTTTTTGGCTATCTCTAACTTTTCTTCCCCTACTTCTTTAAGATCAATAACACATTGAGTATAACCAGAACCGTCACGCAATACAATGAAAGCAACTTTGCCACCAGTTCGTTTATTGCTGACCCAACCTTTTAAGGTAACTGATTGACCAACATACTGGGACAGTTCTCTTATCTGAGGAGTTTCGTGAATCTCAATCATCTTATTTTATTTTCATTGGTTTAGTAATGGGTATTTTGATGACACCTATTATCAAAATACTATAACTGCCACGATTATATTAAGCACTAAATAATTATATCTAAACAATAAGCCTCATTTAGCTTGTCGCCATTTTAGCATACTTAATATCTTTCATACACTATGAAATTTGCTTGATAGTGTATTCAGTAATGGATAATTGTTTTATCAATAAATATCATACCGAAAAGGTTCAAAAACTTTTTTCAGCATGGCAAATGCTAAAAAATAGATCATGAATTCATCTACTACTATTGCTAATTTAGCATAGTATGGACAAAAATAGCATTATTTATATACAGAAAAAATCGTTTTTCTCTTTGTTTGGCTTTTTTTCAAAAAAAATGGCATCTTTATCAAAAATTGTACCTACTTAGAAACAAAAGCGAATTACTTTACGTATTATATAGACAAAAAGCATAAGTAAAATGCTAATCCATATGAAAAAATAGTCAAGTATTGGGAGGCACTTAATATGCCCTAATTCTTATTTAAATGGCTATGTATTGTGCATATATCTGAGCAAGGTTTAGTGAAAAAAATAAAAAGGAAAGCTATTTTGCTAAAAATAATTTCTGAACCACATTGCTTGCTTTATATGGCATTTGACCTTATTTTTTTGTCAAAAAAAAGTCAAGAAAATGCTTTTGGGAGGGGTGTTTAGTCATGTTTGGAATGCTTTTTGATTGAGAATTAGCACTACATACCAACGCCTCTATATTAATAAAAGTGTTATTCCTAGTTTTTTTGTTTTTGAGTTTACTATATTTTCCTGTTCTATTTGTTGACAACATTCATGAAAATAAGTTGTACTAAAAATTGTTAAGCGTGTATTTTTTCCTAGAATAAGAACAACTTATTGTTTCACCACTAACTCAGGCACAGTAATGATCTAAATTTACATTGCCTATTATATCAACAAAGATTTTTTAATTCACGGTTAGGCAAAACAAGTTAAAAGGATTTGAGATTGAAGTAATTGTAATCCGATTCAAGATATTCCTTAAATCGTTCATTACCATTACCTCAGTCAACTGGTCTAGTATATTTTGACTTGTAGAGCATTTGTCTGCCTATATATAATTTTAACCCTATGCTCAAACAAAAACTCAATCAAAAGTTGCTTCCAAAGCTATCACCACAACAGATTCAACTAATGAAATTGTTGCAGGTGCCTACAGCTTCTTTTGAGCAACGTATAAAAGAAGAAATTGAAGCGAATCCAGCTTTAGAAGAACAATCTTTTGAAGCGGAGGGTGAGGTAGATCCTTTTGCCAATACAGAACGTCCTACAAAAGATGATTCTAAAACTGTTCAGGATAATGAAGAGGGTAATACGGCAGAGGAGGAGTATGATCCTAGAGATGAGATTGATCTGAGTGATTATCTTATAGAGGATGATACAGCAGGCTATAAACTTCGAGACAATAATTATGCAGATATTGACGAAGAAAATAAAACGATTCCTATTGCAGTTATAGATACTTTTCATGAGCATTTGATGCAACAATTAGGGATGGTTGACTTGGACGAACATAGTTATGTTGTTGCTCGCCAAATTATTGGTAGCATTGGTGATGATGGTTATCTACGTCGAGACCTAGAAGCTTTAATTGATGATTTGACTTTTTCACAGAATGTCATGACCAATGAAGAAGAATTGATGGCTATGCTCAAGATTATCCAGACCTTCGAACCTTCAGGGGTTGGGGCTAGAGATCTGCAAGAGTGTTTATTGCTTCAAATTCGACGAAAAGGGCAAATACCCTCTAGGGCTGTGGAATTGGCAGAGGATATTTTGGAGAATCATTTTGGCGAATTTGCGAAAAAACACTACGAAAAGTTGAAAAAGAGCTTATCGGTAAGTGATGAATCGCTTAAAGATGCAGTAGAAGAGATTCTAAAGCTGAATCCTAAGCCAGGTAGTACTTATGCCAATAGTAGTAAGCCAGAGCATTATGTGATTCCAGATTTTATTATTACCAATAACAATGGCCGTTTAGAATTAAGTCTGAATTCTCGGAATGCACCAGATTTGCGAATTAGTGATTCGTATAAAGATATGCTCAAGGAGTATACAAAAACTAAAAAGCGAACACGTAAGCAAAAAGAAGCCGTATTGTTCATTAAGCAAAAGATTGATTCAGCCAAATGGTTTATTGATGCAATTCGTCAACGGCAACAAACCATGTTGAAGACGATGAATGCGATTATGGATTATCAACGTTCATACTTCAGAACGGGTGATGAAACCAAATTGCGTCCAATGATTTTGAAAGATATTGCAGAAATTACAGGCTTGGATATTTCTACTGTTTCTAGGGTATCTAATAGTAAATATGTACAAACAGAGTTCGGTACTTTCAAGCTTAAATCTTTCTTCTCAGAATCATTACAGACAGATAGCGGAGAGGAGGTTTCTACTAGAGAAGTAAAACGAATTTTGAATAATTTGATCGAGAAGGAAAATAAACGTAAACCTTTATCAGATCAAAAATTGACGGAGGCATTAGTGACAAAGGGATACAATATTGCTCGTAGAACGGTGGCAAAATACCGAGAGCAAATGAATATTCCTGTAGCTAGGCTGCGAAAGCAACTCTAGAAAAGCAGTTTAGATTGACCCTGTTGGGAATATAAGATCAACTATAATGTGCGGGTAAACGATAATAAGGATATATCGTTTATCCGCATTTTTGTTTATTGAAATTGGTGTAAAATAATCGTACTTTTGTGGCTATTCTTATAAGTCTGAAAAACATCATTAATGCAGTTTATTGCTAAGTCCGTTTCCATCTTATTCCATCCACTTTTTATGCCTACCTATGCGATGGCTTTTCTAATGTATGCGAATCCATATCTTTTTGGAAGTAGCAATGTACCCATATTGATGCAGGTGATTTATAATTCTGTCTTTTTCCCTGTCTTAACATTATTGTTAATGCGAATATTGGACTTCATTGATACTTTTGAGGTCAGAACAAGAGATGAACGTTTAACAGTCTATATTCCTACACTTGTTTTCTTTATCTGGACATTTACCGTTTTTTTTAAGTCAGATTATCCAGGGATTATTACGGATGTGATGATGGGAGCATGTATTGGATTATCCATTGCTTTTGTATTTGCAGCCATATCAGAAATTATAAGTCTACATGCGATTGGGATGGGGGGAATGATTGCGGTGATTTATTTTGCTACAACAATGGCGAAAGTAGACATTAGATGGTGTCTGGTGGCTGTGGTTGGAATCGCTGGTTTGGTCGGTACCGCTCGTTTATTTTTAAAAGCACATGAACCAATGGAGGTGTATATGGGCTATATGATCGGATTTAGTAGCCAGGCTTTAGCCTTTATCATTGGTAGTATAATGCGGTAGAAGGCTAGGAAAAGCTTGTAAGTTGATCGGGTAATTGACCAACTCACAAGCGATATTTAAATGATTAGGCCATTACTCCTAAATCAATCTTTTCAATTTTCAGATTCATTTTACTCAATCTAGGAACGATATTTCCATAACCTCTTTCAATATTATTAATACCAATCAAGGTAGTGGTGCCTTCTGCGATTGCTGCGGCAATGACATAGGCTAAACCTGCTCTTAAATCAGGTACAACCATAGGTTGATCAATGGCTTTTAGATGGGTAGGACCCGTAATGATCGCACTATGATGGTGATTCTGACCTTTATACCTGCAAGGTAACTCTCCCAAACAATGTGTTGTAGTTTGTACCTTTGCACCCAATTCCTTCAACGTTTCTAAGTAACCAAATCGGTTTTCATATACTGTTTCATGTACAACAGAGATACCATCAGCCTGAGTCAATAATATGGCGAAAGGCTGTTGCCAATCTGTCGAAAAGCCTGGATATACATCTGTCTCAATAATCGCAGGTTGAAGGGTATTGGCTCGGAAAAAGCGAATGCTACTTGGTCCTTTTAATTCAAACCCACCACCTACTTGACGGAAATAAGCTAGGAAATTACCCAAGATTTCAGGGCGAATACCGTGTACGGTAATATCTCCATCAGAAGCACAAGCCAAAGCTGCCCAAGAAGCCGTTTCGATTCGATCTCCTAGGATATTCATGGTTGTTCCATTGAGTTTATCTACACCAACCACTCTGATTTCTCTACCAGGGCTGGTAAAAATGATAGCTCCCATAGAGCGCAGCATGGTGATCAATTCATAGATTTCAGGCTCAATGGCTGCATTACTAATAACAGAAGTTCCCTCAGCCAATACACTCAAATAAAGGAATGTCTCTGT
Organism: Bacteroidota bacterium; assembly: GCA_020628015.1. Classification (GTDB taxonomy): domain Bacteria; phylum Bacteroidota; class Bacteroidia; order Chitinophagales; family UBA2359; genus JAHDFT01. The sequence continues at coordinate 3,881 of JAHDFT010000052.1, read as the reverse complement.
AGCTCCTACACTTGGATAAGGCAATTCTATTTTACAACCCTTTAATTTTCCATTTCTTCTAGCAATAAAGCCATTTTCAGATTCAATCACTTCTCCACCAAAAGCACGAATAGCATTAAGGTGAAAATCTACTTTTCTAGCACCAATACTACAGCCACCCATAACTGGTACGCTTACCTCTTGGAACTTTTGTAATAAAGCACTAAGCAAAAGAATAGGAATTCGGTTACTACCTGAATCAGGCATAGAAATATTGGCATCGTTGATGCTTATAGGATTGATATGAAGCGTTTTTTCATCAGAAAAAGATAAATCAACACCGACAGAACGAAGCATGTCAAAGGTTATCGTTGTATCACCAATAGGAGGGACATTGGTCAAGGTAGTCATTCCATCACCTAGTAGAGCGCAGACCATTGCTTTAGTACAGAAATTTTTGGCACCAAGACAAGTGATCTCTCCTTTAATAGGGTTTCCTCCTTCGATTTTGTAGGCTTTCATAAAGATTATTTATTTAGTTTGGGTATCAAGATGGGAGCATCGAGACACAAACTCGGTAATGTTTATGCATACATCATTACCCAGTTAAATGATTAATGGTTTATTATTCGTATCAACACATCATAATGCAGTTAAGATCGTTGATGTGCCTAGTTAGTTTATTTTTGTAGAATGACTAATCATTGCTATCAATAAAAAGAAGTGCATTATTATCCAGAATAATGACTCAAAAGCTTATTTTATAAGTCATTCATTCAGTTTTATCCTATTTTTTTAGCATATTAGCATAATAATAACAACAGAAGATATTCTCTTTTAGTAAAGCAAAAAAGTAAATGAACCAAAATGGCAAATTTATTTTTTACTGTTTCATTGCTAGGAAATTTAAAAGATACGTGTATGAAACCCCAATATTTTTATCAGCTATTAGGACTTGTATTATTGTTGACGGTTCATTCTGTCAAAGGTCAAAATTTTCAAAAGGCACCCACATCCAAGAAATCGGTTAATAAGATTATTGAATGGGTACAAATGCCAGCTAATACAGAAGCTAAAAAAGGTTTTGAATACGAGTTTCGTAAGGATGGGCAGCTCAAAGGGTATCACAAAGATAAGGCAAATAATGCACGATTTTTCTATGATGCTAAGAATAGAATCATAAAAGGAGAAAAAATTGAGGAAGCCGTTGAAAGTACGACAACTTACAGTTATAAAGCAGGACTAACAACAGAACTGACCCACTTTCCTGGAGTAGGATACATAAAGATTTTACATTATTTAAATGATAAAAATCGAGTTAAAGAAGAAAAAGCTTATACCAAAAATGAACCAGGTGATGCTAAGGGTGTTTGGGGTAAAGATTGGACAACGAATTATCGTATTGTTTATAACTACAATGCCTTAGATAGTCTTTTTGGGGAAATGTACTATGCGTCTACTGATAAAAATGGAGCTTTGAAGACAACAAGCAAAACCATTCACTCTTTTGATCCTAAGACTCGGAAAAAAATGAAAACAGAGTATGCAGATGCATCTGGTAAGCCTTACTTAATGGATGAGTATCAGTATGAGAAGGGTTTGCTGAAAAAGATTCGACACAAGGATTTAAAAAGTGGGCGAGTGTCTACTACAGAATATAAGTATAAAGAGGAGCAACTCAATCAGGTTATTGAAATAGATGGACCAAAGAAAAATATCCGTGTATTTAAAGATGGGCGAATGATTCGACTACGAGGTTATAAAGATGACCAATTGATCAAGATTGTGGATTATCAATACGTATTTTTTTAGATATCGAATCAAACACGACCAGCCCTCATTTCATCAATTACTGGTGCATAATGTTCATAACATAATTCCCCAAATCTTCGATGAGGACGGTCAAAAAGAACGTGATAGTAATAGTCTTTAACGATGTCTCCTTGTTGTTCTCGATTAAAATCTTTGTAATTACAACTACACAATCCATCTGGCCCACCATAATCATAACCATCGGTCAACTGGGCATAAACCGCCTCTGAAGTATATTGACTCCCTACTTGGTTGAATTGAACGACATGTACGAGTTCATGAATCAACCAAGCCATGTCTCGGTTACCAGATTCTGGATGAATGGTACGGGTAAAATTAATGGTGTGAAATAGACTCACGCCCATATGACGGGTGTTATTTAGCCATGCGCCTATACGAGCAATCAATGATTTTTCATCAATAATGATGGCATCGTAGTTAATAGTATCTCCAAAAATGCGACGAGCTTCTGTAATTTCTAAAGCGGTCATTTTGCGGCTATTCCACTTCAATAAAATCCATATCATTTCGGTTATTTCTGCAATACCCACCAAATCCATAAGCTTGTGCCAAAGCCTAAGCCACCAGCCTAATACAATAAAAAAAACAAAGCGGTTTTCTCCAAATCGCATTTTCTTGGGGCGTTTGCTTTTTCGTTTTCCAAAAAGGAGGTAAAAGGCATCCATAAAGTGCCAAATTACAGCTAGGAAGCGTTGGGGTAAATGTTGAAACCAACGTTTTAAGCGAGCGTATATGCTATTTAGAATTAACAATGGATATTATTTTGTCTTTTGTAAAGGAAGAACACTACTGAATTAACAATATTTTGGAGGGCTTGTATTTTTTTTTGGCATTTTTTTAAAAAAAAATCACATTTAAGGTAACAAAGCTGGTTTGAATAGGATAGTAAAATAAACAAAGTCTAATTCCTTGTTAATTTAAGCCTTATTGCTATATCTTGACTAGTTAAAGATTGTTAAAATGGAGATGTATAATGGAGATTTTCAAAGAAATTAATAGGTCTGTTTTTACTATCTATGTTTATTTTAAAGCTTGATAATGAGGAGTTATTAATTATTAAGTAAGTTGCAATAAGGTTTAATATAGAATGATTTTTACTTTTTATTAAAATAAAAATTATTGCCAAAGGTGATAACGAGTAAGGAATCCCTCATATCTATGATATGAAAGTTCAGAAATAAGCACCTAGTATTTTTTTGAATAAGAGATTGGTAAAAGATGTTTTATTGCTGGATTTATTTTTAGAAAAATTAATTTTTAGAGGCTTAAATGCCAATAATGTTTTTTAATAAAATTCAAAATGAGTAATTATGGGAGTGACTAGTGATTCCGACTGTGCTAGGATATTAAAAGTTTTTCTTGTTTGGTATAAGAAAAAATGTGATGAAGAAAGTGGACATATTGAAGATTGGGACGATGCTAAACGAACTATTAATAGTATTTATAAAGCTGAAGGATATAATGACTGGCATTTAAAATTAGATAGCGATGAGGACGATGAGGAAGAAGATCCGCCAAATCCATTGCCTTGTTATGTTCCTCACAAACCAGAGATTTCAACTAAGTCAGCTTTAAGTGAGGAAGAAGAAATAAGAACTTTCGATAGTGAGAAGACAGGGGCAGTAATAGTTTATGAGCAGATGGATGAAAAAGATAGGAATGTTGGAAGTGTACCTGAGAATCCAATTGTTTTAAGGTTTGATTGTAGGGTTGGGTTAGATGAGTGTGTGGGTAATAGTAGTGGTATTACCTATAGTAGTGAGGATAATAAGACATGGTTTATTACACTAGATATTAGTTCTCTTCCAAATGAATTAAGGGAGAAGATTGAAGATGGGCAATTTTATTTTAAAATACTTCCACCAGTAAACGGCACAAGAGGAATTACGTAATAGTGTGAGTGCATGACATATTGGGGGGAAGGTGCAATCCTTATTATGAGGGTCTTATACTTAGACTTGGGTATGTTAGCTATTTTTCTTAATGACCGCATAGCGGTCACAGTACGTTAGCAAATAAAAGTCCCCCCCAACACCTCGACCCTAGCAGGGTCGCACTTTACCGAATTG
>JAHDFT010000051.1 GCA_020628015.1 Bacteroidota bacterium | reverse complement strand
TAGCCACAAATTAACCGAACAAACATGCCTAATTTATTTTTTGCTTGTTACTAAATGACTGATTATAATATAAATAGAAAGGCTCGAAATAAAGCGATCAATAATGATCACTTCATTTCGAGCCTCCATTTTACGAGGTAGGATATTTATTATTTTTGTCTGATTATGTTTATTCCTTAGACATACCTGCTATAAAATCATTCATTGCTTTGTCTGCTAAAGAAGGATTATCTAGGTAATTAATACTATAATCTACAGACAAATCAATACTTTCAAAAAGTTTCGCCATGTCAATATTAATGGTAACTTCATTGTTTTTAATGTCCTGATCTTTAATGTCTAAGTCTACATCAAAAGATTGGGTTCGGAGTAAGTCTATCATACCTAGATCCAATTCAACAGGGTAACTGAAAAGCCCGTCGAAATCAGTATCAACGACTCCTCTTACTTTGACAAAAAGAAATCCCTGAGCTGGGTTGTACATTTCACTACTGTTTAATGGATGCCCCACAGGAAAATCAGAAGGAAGTCTGGTATTATTATTTGCATCAATACCTACATTAAAGGTCAAACGGTTATAATCACCTACTCTTGTTTTTCCAACCTTATAACTTCTTGTACCAGGACTACTTAATACAACACTATTACTAAGGCTTGTGCTTGTGCCTGTTTCACTTTCCAATTCATAATTAGAAGTATAAAACTTAACAACAGATAATTTTACCCAATGATTGCCAGAGCCTAGTAGATAAACGGAGTCAAAGTGAAAAGGTTGACGATTTACATGATAATTAAAATTAACTTGAAAATCTGGATAAACACAATTTCCATCAGATATCTCAGCATTGGCATCAAAGTTAACTGCTCCTGTATCCGTACAGCCTAATACGGGTAGTGGGTCTTCTTCTTTACAACTACTTAATATAGTAAGTGCTAGTAGTAAAAATGGTAAAAGTAAATGGATTAGCTTAAACTTCGGCATTGTAAACTTTTTAGAGGATGACCATAATTGAACCATTTAAGGATAACTATTACCACGAAGCTGGTATTAACTTGGCTAGTAATGATATAAAATAAACAGCCCATTTTTTACCATTACTAACTTCTATTCATTAATGTATTGAGTGATGGAACAGAAATAAATTCGGCCATATTCCTTATTATTTTGCCTAATACTTCGTTGCAAAAATATTACGCACATTCCATGTATGCGCTATTTTTGCGCCTTGTCTTAGGTGAAATAATGAGCAGAATATTTTGGTCAACTTTATTTCTAATCCATTACTGAATCAAATCTATAGTATGATATAATAATAGAAGTGGTACATTATGTTATAAATAAAGGTATAAGGAATACCATATTTTTATTTTATACAATTTCCTTAAATAGTCTATATTATTTTTTATAATTGATAAAAGTACAAGGTTTATACCAAGTGCTTATATATTCTTTAGCTTGACCTAAAGAAGTATATAAATAATAGTGCTTTATATGCTCAAAAACATAGAAAACTCAATTAGTACAAAACACATGTATAATTAAACTATTAGAAAAAGGGGAAGAAATTTATATTGAATGAAAGATTTTTGGTTCAGAAAGGTTTATGTATTTGATATTTCTTGATATTAAATTACATAGATTATAATATATTTTTTTGATATTAGTGAATATTACGGGTAGTATTCAAAAAAGTTTCATTAGAAAGGATATTTCTGTAAGGATTTGGAAGGCTGGTTGAATTCAAAGCCCAAACTACATTGGAATAAGTGATTTAATAATGGTTGGAGTCCTTTATTTCTTTGTAAAGTTGGTAAATCATATTGAATTTTCATAAATACTTGCTGCCATTGTAGGGTAATTTCACCATTCAATTGTACATTCCATCCTGCTGTATCTTCTACTATAGAACGGTTTTGCATTATATCTGCAATTCTATATTTAAAAAAAAATCCAAAGGAAGGTTTTAGGGTAAATTCATTAAAGGAAAGTTCATGTGTGTAATTTGTATGTACAGCTATTTCATTACCAAATACATACTCATATTGATTGGGCAAGTGATAATTGAAAGTAATGCTGGATTGGACTTGATGTTGTTGTTTTTGAAAGTAATAAATACTCATGAATTGTCCACTATAAGCCCCTTTACCTACTTGCATGTGTGGTTCTAATTCATTCAAGGCATCAAAATTGGCGAATTTACCTGAAGGTAGGCTCAAAAGTCCACCAATTACTAGTAAATGTCGGTTGGTTGGTGTTTTTTGAAATAAGTGGGAATCAAAAAAATGATAATAACCGCCTAACTGTATATCTCCCAAGCCACTAGCTTTATTATTGGCTGTTGTTTGATCAGAAATTCTACGATTATTGACATAAGGTATGGTAATTTGGACGGCAGCTCGCTTGTTTAATTGGTATTGACCATTGATTTGTAAGCGAGTAAATTTTTCTGTGGCTGGATCAAAAGGGAAGTAATAGAGATGTTGATGATAAAGGCTACTAATGACTACATTAGGATCATGATCGTGAAAGGTCATATAACGATTGACTCCTTTATAGCTTTGCTGAAGGTAATCAATAGACAATAAATGCTTATCTGGTTGATAGCTTGGTTTGGTATTTTGTGCCTTTAGATCAATAGTGGCGGATAGGACAAGAATGGCAAGCAATAATAGCGGAAAACGTAGGAGCTGGAGTTTGTGCATATTTTGTAGGAGTTGATGGAGGTTTTGTAATGGTGATGATAATGATATTTATTGAGTATAACAATCACCACCATTACAAATACTGAATTACAATAACTTTTGAATAATCTCCTCAATAGAAATGCCTTCGGCTTCTGCTTTAAAGTTTTTGACGATACGATGTCTCAAAATTGGTACAGCTACTGCTTTGACATCTTCTATATCAGGAGAGTATTTACCACTAATGGCTGCATGACATTTGGCACCAATTACTAAGTATTGCGAGGCTCTAGGACCAGCTCCCCAAGAGAGGTAATTATTGACCAATTTTGCCGCCATCTCTGTATTTGGACGGGTTTTACTCGCTAATTTTACAGCATATTCTAGCACATTATCCGAAATAGGAATTTTACGAACTAATTTTTGGAAGTTCTGAATCTGTGCACCTGTAAGGATTTTATTCGGAACAATGGTTTGATTAGTCGTAGTATTTTTGACAACATCTACCTCTTCCTTAAAAGAAGGATAATCTAACTTGATGTTGAACATAAAACGGTCAAGTTGTGCTTCTGGTAATGGATAAGTTCCTTCTTGTTCAATTGGGTTTTGTGTTGCCAAAACAAAGAAGGGAAGATCTAGTCTGTGGATTGTTCCGCCAGCAGTTACCGATCTTTCTTGCATCGCTTCTAGTAATGCCGCTTGTGTCTTAGGAGGAGTACGGTTGATCTCATCCGCTAGTACAATATTGGCGAAAAGTGGACCTTTGGCAAACTTGAATTTTCGGTTATCATCTAAAATTTCTGCTCCTGTGATATCAGAAGGCATCAAATCTGGTGTAAACTGAATACGCTTAAAATTCAAATCAAGTACATCTGAAATGGTTTTTACCAATAAAGTTTTTGCCAAACCAGGTACACCAACGAGTAAACAGTGCCCATCACAAAAAACGCAGATGAGGACTTTTTTGATCACATCTTCCTGTCCGACAATTACTTTTCCAATCTCTTTCTTCAGGTCTTTGAATGCAGTAGATAGCGCATTTACCGCTTCTACATCGTTTTTATAGGCAGCCATTTATTTGCTTTAGGTTTAGATTAAAGTGGTTATTGTAAATGTCCTTTTAATTTAATAATCATTTACAATAAGTAGGAGTGAGGTATAGAAGACTAGTGTTTGTTATTCACCTATGTTGTGTTGTGTATAAATTATACTCACAAAAGTACAACACTCTAGGATCATTTTGGTTCTTTAGGACGTAAAAGCCCTTGATTCGTTTCATTTTTGGATAAAAATGGTCAAGAAAAGTGCCAGTTTTGTCGGTAATTATTTTTCACTCGTTCCTTACTCTATTGACCATTTTTTCACCATAGAGCAATCTGTATATTTCTCATCTAAGGAAATATATGTTTTAGGAGCTTTTTTTCTGATCCAATCTTCCATAACCTCTTGTTTCTTTTGCACCTCTACAATTCGTTTGATTTTTACATAATCATCTTTCAAATTGGCAAGGTGTGGTTCTGTTCTTTGGAGGATGGTAATCATGCGGTAAACTTCTGTTCCATCTCTCATTTTATGTGGCATTGCTTCTGAAATCTCTCCTACTTTCAAGCCTTCAATAGCAAAATAAATTTCTGGCTCTAATTGATCCATTTCAAAAATACTACTGCCAGTATATTGATTGACAATAATTCCACCTGTCTTTTTACCCACTTCATCATCTGAATATTCTTTAACCGCAGCTTCAAAACTAATAGAATCTATTAAGACTAGGTTTCTTAGGCTATCCATTCTGCTTTTTACCGTTTCTAGTTCTTTTTCAGAAGATTGGGGTTTGATTAATATGTGGCGAGCTTTGACCTTCGCACCCCTTCTTTCTTCTAGTTTAATGATGTGAAACCCATAAGGCGTTTCTACAAGATCAGATATTTCTCCTTTTTTAAGCTTAAAAACAGCTCCTTCAAATTCTGGTACCATTGCGCCTCTTTCAAACCAACCTAAGTCACCTCCATTGGCTTTTGATCCTGGATCTTCGGAATAAATGGTGGCTAGATCGGCAAAAGTTTTTTCTCCGTCTACTATTTGTTGTTTGATTTTTTGTAATTGTGCCTTAGTGCTTTCTTTTTGTTGTTTGGTGACAATTGGTTTGAGTATCAATTCTGCCAATTCGACTTCTGCATTAAGATAAGGAATACTATCTTTAGGAATGCTATTAAAAAATGCCCTCACCTCAGCAGGTGTTGTTTGAATATCACCAGTCACCTGAGATTGCATTCTTCTAGCCAGTAATTGATTTTTAATTTCCTCTCGCAATTCTTCTTTCAATTCCAGAATGGTTTTGCCATAATACTCCTCCATTTTACTCACATCTCCTTCAAAAAGGTTGATATAGTATTGCATTCTGCTTTCAATTTCCATTTCTACTTCGTCATCACTTACTGTCACACTATCGACTACGGCTTGTGCTAAAAATAATTTTTCTAGAAGCATTTGATCCAATACCTTACACTCTATATCATCTTCTTCAATGCCTTGTAATTGAGCCTGTAAAGCTTGAATTTCTACTTCTGATTTTAAGATAATATTATTGCCTACTACAGCAATAATTTCATCGACTAATTGCTTTTGTGCTAGACAATTATTGATAGTGATTGTTAAACTAAAAAATAGTACAGCAATAAGAATTCCTACGACTTTATTCATTATCGAATGATTAAGTAATACATGATTGGTGGACATGTTATTTATGGAATGCCATTAATAACAGTAGCCATTTTGCATTGATTAAAACGGATAATTACCCTGTTATATAGTTACCTCAATAGACCAAACGTTGCATAAGGTATTTCTGTTGTGAATACTAGCTGACAATTGAAGTTAAAAAATCTCAAAACTACCCTTTTCCATTGCCTGTTCATAAATTTGGTCTTTGATTTTTTTCAATAACTCCAAGCGTCTTTTATTAACAATAACTTTTGCAATATCCTCTTTTTTATACTCCAAAGGGGCAACAGAACCCTTTAAAGCATAGCCTTCTATAGTAATCAAATAATTGTAATTGTTATCTTTAAACTCATAGAAAGTTTGCGAAGATAATAATTTATCAGGACGACTACTCGGAATTGGAATTTTAGCGGTGAAATTTTTCAGGAAATACCATTTAGGTTCTAGGGAGTAATTGTGGGCAAATTTAGCACAATAGTCTTGTAATTCTGATTTGTGTTGGGAAGGATTAGAAGATAGCCATTTTTTGGCAGATTCTAATTGGCTAGTATCACCACTCGAAATGATGAACCGAGATTTGAGCATGTGATCATCTATGCGAAAGCTTTCTTGATATTGTTGGTAGTAATCTTCAATTTCTTTATCACTAATAATGCTATCTAGTTGCTGTTTTAATAATTCTTGCTCTACTAAAAAAATGATCAAAGAAGCTCGATAATCATCTACTTTCTGTTGTACTTCTTCTTCTGCTTCTGATGGTAATAAAGTTGCTGCTTGATCTAGGAGTAAATTACGCCTAATCCAGCTTTCAACATGGTGGTTGACCAAATCGGCACTATCAGCAGGAGCAAGGGAGGCACCTGCCAAACCTTCTAAATCAGATTGATATAAATAATTGTTTTTAACTCTTGCTACGGGAATTTCATCACTTGCAGAACGTTCCCCAAAAAAATCACAAGCGGGAAGTAAAACAAGCAAACTCCACAAAAGAAAAATAGAAAAACGACTGGCATAGCTATGACTAGTGAAATATAGAAAGGAAGTTGTAGTTAAAAATGGTCGAGAATGGTTCATTATTGGGATTGGGATTAGTGGAGTTGGTTTTTGGACAACTATGGTTAAAATTACAATTTCCTCCTTTGACCATTCAAAGGAGGAAATCAAATGTGTATAGTATAGCCATTAAAATCGTCAGGAACGCTTTAATTGCTTTCTTTTTCTTTATAAAGTGATTTTAAGACTTTCTCATTTAATTGAACTGGATATTTATCTTTTAAAGTATCTACCCACTCTTTTTCCAATTTTGTTTGATAGTCTGCAACCACATAACCTCTTGCTTCCTCTAATTTTTTAGGAGCTCCAGGAAGTAATTTATTGACCTTAGCCACAGAATATTGTCCATCATTGGTCGTGATAATCTCAGAAACACCTACTTTACGCTCCAACTGACCAACAATTTTATTCTGTCCTTCTTCAAATACTCCATGCTTAATGATAGCTTGTTTTTTAAACGCCCCAGGAGCATTAAAAGACTGCTCAATTTCATCCTTTGTCTTGCCTGCATTTAATGCTTGCTGTATTTGTTCTGCAATTTCATTATTCTGACAAGTAAAAATTGTTGCATCTACTCTAGGAGTCCATTGGTATTCAGATTGATTTTCTTTGAAGAAAGCTTCTAGTCCTGTAGTATCTTCTACTGCTTTTTTCCAAACTTTTTTCTCTGTTAGGTCAAACAATAAAGTGCCATCTCTAAATTCCTTCATCAACTTCGCAAAATCAGGATGTTTGATTTCTAATAAACTTTCCTCAATATCCAATAATTTGCGTTCCACAAACATGCTATACAGTCGTTTAACAGTAGCATCAATAGAAGCACTTCTGCCTTTAGCTTGTTCTGTTTGTACAAAAGCTGCAAAATCTTTTTGCGTATAGACACTAGGCTTTTCACCAGGTGCAGTAACAGTAAACAAAGTTTTTTGCAGCGTTGACATGTCTTTTACTCGCCATTTGCCTTTCAATATAGAGACATCTACCTGATTGGTAAAGTCCTTTAAATTGTCTGGTTTTTCGGTAAAAGCATAGTCTTTTTTCAATCTCTGAGAAAATAATTGCTTAGAAATCCTAGAACGACTATCCTTATTTAATTTTCTTTTAAGAATAGATTGGGTTTCTTCATAAGTCCCTAAGCTTTTTTTATCAAGTAATTTGACAATATGCCAACCTAATTTTGTTCTAAAAGGCTTTGAGATTTGATCTTTTTCTTCTAAGTCAAATGCTACTTCTTCAAATTCTGGTAACATACGTCCAGTACCAAACCAATCTAGTGTACCACCTTTCATCGAGGTTGTTTTATCATCCGATTGCTGCATGGCTACTCTACTAAATTGCTTAGGATCTTTGCTAACAATATTGTAGATATTGTGTATTTTCTCCCTTCTCATTTTGGTCGTTGCTTCATCATCTCTATCCGAAGCTTTAACTAAAATATGAGCAACCTGTACAGTCCCTTTTGCTTCTCTTACATCTAAGACATTTACAAGGTGATAACCAAACTTAGTACGAATAGGCTTGGAAATTTTGTCTACAGGTGTATTATAAGCGGCTGACTCGAAAGGGTAAACTGTTTGGAATGCGGTAATATAGCCTAAATCCCCTCCATTATCCTTTACAGAAGGATCCTGAGAATGTTGTTTGGCTAATGTGGTAAAATCACCGCCTTCATCCACAATTTGTTTGCGGATACTGGTGATTTTGTTGTAAGCTTCTAAAGTATCAGCAGGAGCTGCTTTTTCGCCTACCATAACCAAAATGTGGCTGGTACGTACCTCTTTTGACATCCGCTCATAGGCTTCTTGCATCAACTGCTCTGAAATATCTTTGTCATAAAGATAGTTCTTAGACAATTGCTTGCGATATTGTCCTAACTGTTGTACAATAGCTGGTGAGGTATCCATACCAAGAGCTTCAGCTTCTTTGACTTTTAATTTAAATTTGATGTACAAATCTAAATATTCGTCAATTGATGCTTTGCTGTATAGATTGGTATCCTGTGCATTATGTTTTTCATAAACATAAATAAACTCTGATTTCGTCACCTCTTCATCACCTATGGTGAATAGAACAGGGTCCTTATCTTTCTTCTTTTTATTTTTATCGGTGGAAGTGCCTAAATGTTCTGCAAATACGTTGAGACCAAACAAGACGCAACCAATCATAACTAAAATCTGCGATGCTCTTTTCATAATTCGTCGCTTGATTAGGTTAGTTGGTAAATAAATATGGTATGATGGTTAGTTAGTAGTTAATTAGGATTTATTTTACAGTCTACTTATTTATGTTGATACTAAGTAAGTAGGTAATGTAAATCCTCTTGAAAATGATTATTGAATAATCTAATTCTCAAGGGCTATGACAGTAAATCATATTTAATAGTTGCAAAAATAACGAATTTAAATTTTTATTGTAATTATTTGAATAGATAAGTAGAAAGTTCCTACAATTATTTATTAATAAGAGTAAAGAATGGACTTATTTTCTACTATTACTCATTGAAAATTAAGCCAATATTAAAATATATTGAAATGCTTGCTTATGTTATTAAGATACCTAATAAGTGCTAAAGGTTGGATTTACTAAGGAATTAAAAAAGAAATAGGCTAGTTTTTTTTAAAATATATTACAAATAAGAAACGTATAAAAAAGAAGGATAGTATTTGTTTTATGCTAAATTGTCTTAATTTCCTTGACTAAGGAACAAACATTCACTTTATCTTTACCTCTTTGGTAATATTTTACATGATCCATGATGCAATGAATCAGTCTCAAACCCAAGCCTCCCTTTTGCTTGTTGCGAATACTGTTTTGTAAATTTTGATCTGACCATTTCAAAGCAGATTCATCAGGAAAATAATTGCCTACATCATAAATTTCAATGGCAACCTGTTTTTTGGTGATAGACAGTTCCACTTGAAGTTCTCTATTGCTATCACATTGATTACCATGTATAATAGCATTAGCACAAGCTTCATCAACTGCCAAAACAATCTGGTGGCATTCCTTAGAGGACATAGTTGTTTCTCTAAGATGCCCAGCCAAAAATTGACGGATATTGTATAGTTGTTTTTTAGAACAGGGAGTTTTATAGTAATATTTCATTTACTTAATACTTATTCTAGTAAGTATAACAGCTTAGTAACCCATTATTGTTTTAAAATTTTTTGTGCCTCTTTTTCGCTATTTACAATATTAAAAATATTGTGCAGGCCTAGTAGTTCAAAAACGCTATAAACGTTTTCGTTCATACCACAAAACACAAAAAAGCCGTCTTTTCTTTCAAAATCTTCTAAGTAAGAAATAAACACGCCAAGCCCTGCAGAAGAAATGTAATCCAATAAAGAACAGTTAACAAGAATTTTATACTGATTATCTGTATACGCTTTTTTGATTACATCATCCATTGTGATAGCTGAACTAGCATCTAAATCCCCTTTTATAGAAAGTTTTAAGACTCCTTCTTCAAAAACCTGATCTATTTTCATTGAACGCTCCTTTTCTTTTATTGATGAGAGATAGTAAAATAAGGAATAGTACACTAAATAAATGACGATCTGATAAATCTTTTTTAATCCTACAATTCATTTATTTATTTCATTTTGAATCCGAACTACTACTATTATCCCCATTGACATGGTAATATGCTAATTATCCTTTTAATTAAGTAATAGTGACTATATTGGAGGTATTACATTTATGATTTAAAATGCATAGCCAAAAATACAAAAAAAAGATAATTTTATATAACTCGTCTTTGGGTCTTCAATGAAAAAAAACAGGCTTGCCTATATAGATTTAGTGAATGAATGTAGTTGCAGTATTAAATCCCCTTTTTGATCTTGACTACCATAATTGCCGTATCATCAAGGGTATCATTGTCTTCGGTGAAGTTGATAAACTTTTTATATACTGCATCTGTAATTTCTTTTGCACTCATATCTTTATAAGCTTCCAAACAAAATTTTAACCTTTCATAACCAAATTGCTCATTGCTATCTGGTTTTCGGCCTTCGACCAAACCATCTGTATACAATAATAAAATATCATTTTCATGTAGTGGATACTCTGTAGCTTCCACAAACTTGGTATAACTATTATTACGAATAATGCCTAAACCCAAACCTTCTCCTTGTAAATAAGATACGGTATCTGTTTCGGCATTATAATACAATAAAGGACAATGCCCCCCTCTACTATAAGTAAAGTTTTGAAAAGCAAAATCAAACGCAACATATAGCAAGGTAATGAATTGATTTTTTTCTAAACAACGGCTAATGGTTTGATTAGCCATGACCAGAAAGTTATCTGGCGGTAAACATAGCTGCATTAGTGATTGGAAAATACCTCTCATCTGTGCCATATGAAAGGCCGCCGCCGCACCTTTACCAGAAACATCTCCGATTACAATAGACATGCGATAATCATCCGAAACACTATAATCATAGTAATCTCCTCCGACATCTTTCGCTGTTTTATTGAATGCTGCAATTTCACAATACTCATTGGCTGGAAATTCTTTGGGCATAAGTAATTGTTGCACTTTAGTAGCAATCTCTATTTCTTCTTTATATCTAGCATCTTCTATCGTTTGCTTTATTAAGCGGTCGTTTTCAAATGCCAACCTTGCTTGATCTATATAACTTCTAGTCAAATTCACCATATCTGCATCAAAACCAAATGTGAAATTCTTAAGTAAGCAAATTGCTCCTTTCAACTCACTATCAGCTGTATAAATAGGCAAAACAAGAAGAGATTGAAAGGGCATTTCCCCATTCATAACGATTTTCTTAGCCTCCAAATCAGGGAAGTTGTAATACAAATCTTTAGTTTCGATCTGTAATAGTTCTCCAAGATTAATGCGATCACTAATTAATTGGATTTCTTTACTGGTAATATTGTTGGTATGTTGAATTTCGCCTTTGCCATTACTATTGTAGACCAACCATCCTGAAGAGCTAAAAGTATTATTATAACAAACTGAAAATAACTGCTTTAAAGTATTTTCACTTCCTTCTTTATTTTGTAATAATTTACTGATCTCCTGAAAACTCTGGATTTCAGATTTCTGTTCCTCAATAACTGAACTAAGCGGCATATAAAATATAATAGTCAATAAAGAGAGTACACTATAAGAGGTGACAGCAAATATAACCAGCGTAGCGAAGATATTGACAGGCGAATGTGTATTTAAAAAAGGAACATCCATTGTTCTGAGCAAGCCAAATAAACCGATATTAATGAGGCTAATGACAAGGGTGAATAGTAGATTAGGCCATTTATCATTTGCTTCTAATAAGGCAATCCACTTGATTCTGATCAATAAAGGCAACCAGATTAAAATACCTGCAATTAGTAGTATATTGAGCAGAATTTCTGGTAATTTAAAGCCTAAAATATTACCTAAGCTTGTGATGAATAAAACAGTCATAAAGGTTTGCCATTGCCTAATCACAGCATTTGTTCGCTTTAAGTAAATCAGTTTTCTAAAAATGACTAAAGCATATAAAAAGTAATTAATAATAATATAGACAATGGCATAATTGAGCCAGCTATAAGGTCCTAAATTGCTGAAGCCAAAGAGCCGAGGTAATAAGGCACTAAATAAGGTTAAGCCACCAAAAGCGGCAACTTTGGTAAACAATACTTCCACTTCAACAATTGGATGGAAACGAGAGTACTGGGCAAAAAACCACAAATGAGCAGCCGTAGAAAAGATCAACAATAAACTAATTAAAAATAAATACCATTGTTGGTCTGGACCTACAGACGAAAATCCTATTATGGCTAACCAATAAAGGCAGCAACCAATTAGGAAATATCTATTGTAGGCTTTTAAATTCATAGTGTAAATGTACTAAAAATGTATAGGATTTTGATTGATGCTAATACATTAGTATGTCAACTTAAATAGGAGTATACTTTGATAAGTGGCTAAGATAAACAAAACAATAGTAGATAAAACATAAACCTAATATTGTAGTGAGTTTTGATAGTAATTTTTTATCCGTAATGCATTTCGGTTATTTTCTTTTCAAAATTAGTGAAAGGTAACGCATTAAGCAAAAAAAAATCTTATCTTAGTTCGTCATAATACCGAAAGTATACACTCAATATCAAATAAAATCCAATTTTTAAATATGAAAAAATTTGTACTTACTCTTTGTAGTATATTAATCGCTTTAGTAAGCTATGCTCAAACAAGTATAGATAATAGTGGTTTTGAAGAATGGAATAGTGATCCCAACTTTGATTATGAAGAACCAGGACCACCTTGGGCAACAGCAAACAATATTGCTACATTAGCTCCTACTGCACCAGTTTCTACCTTTAAAGAAACAGAAAAAGTAGTTGCTGGAAACTATGCAGCTAAAATGGTTACTAGCCAATTTCAACTTGGCAATACTGGACTTTTAGTGACTGGAACCATTGCAACGGGTGAATTTAAGCCCGATTTACTTAACTTTATCAATTCCCTTCGCTTAGGTGTACCCTTCACAGATAAGCCTACTTGTTTTTCTGGTTATTATATGTTTGAACCTGTAGGAGATGATTCTTGTGCGGTTTATATGCAGTTGACCAAATACAATACAACAACAGCCAAAAGAGATACAGTTGCTGAGGCTTGGGTGACAACAGGTGATGCCGTTTCTGAATACACCTATTTTAGTATTCCTGTGGAATATTACTCCCAAGAAACACCAGACACGATTATTATTGTAGCAGCTTCTAGTGCTAGAGGTTGGGAGTTTATTGGTGAAGTGGGGACAACGCTTTATGTGGACGAATTGTCCATTGGTTATGGTGATGCGTCTTGTGCGGTTAATGTGCCTGTTTTTCCAGAGATTCAAGTGAATGTCTATCCTAATCCTGCTACTGATTACCTCCAAATTGGCTACAATCAGGCCATTGAAAATGGGGTATTGTCTATTTTTGATATAACAGGGAAACTATGTCAAGAGATAATGCTACCCAGTAATAGTCAGCAACATACAATTAATATTGGTCAACTGTCATCAGGACAATACCTATATCAGTTAAAAGATGGAGAGTGGATTGTAGATGGTGGCAAATTTGAAGTAGCTCAGTAATTAAATGTTGAAATTAAAGCTCAATGAAATATCTAGCATATTTAGTCATATTACTATTTACAAGCATTACGATTGTACAAGCTCAGGATTTGACTTTTGGGCTGAAGGCTGGAGGAACAGCAGGCGTGTTAATTGGCCCTGTTGATTTTAGCAAAGACAAAGGTGCACCAGTCTTTAAACCACATATCGGTTTATGGGGGAATTATAAACTAAATGACAAACTTTCTTTACAGGGAGAAATTGTATACAATATCACAGGGGTTAAATATGAAACTTATGTGCCTAATTCAGATACAATCTGGCCGATTGAGTTTCAAATAGGCGATGAGACTGTTGTGAATTATATTCAAACCTATATGGCTGGGGATGTAAGCGGAACATTTAATTTACATTATTTAGAAATTCCGCTTTTATTGGTTGGAGAATCAGGTAAAAAATGGGATTGGCGAATTGGGGGGCGTTTTGCTTATTTGCTTAAGGGAAGTAATTTGGGTAATGCCATTTTAGATATTGGTACTTTTGCAGGTAGAGCGGAGGAGTTTGAGAGTGTAGAGGCCTATCAAGAGGCCTTGTTTTTATACCAACTAGATCAGGAGTTTGACGAGGGGCATGTCATCAACAATTTAGATATTGGACTTGTCTTAGGAACAGCTTATGAATTGAAACCTGCCTTAAAACTGGCTTTTATGGCTAATTATGGCTTACTACCCGTGCAACCTAAAAACAATATCTTAACAGCTAATTATACCAACTTATTTTTGCAGACCTCTTTACAATATCAGATAGGAAAATAGAAGAGATCGTGTCATGTATCTAATAAAAAACACAAAGCCTTCAAAAGTAATCTTTTGAAGGCTTTGTTTATGGTACAGTAGTATTAAAGGACTGGTATTTTAGGAGCCAATAATTTTTTCAAGACTAATGCCTCTTGATCCCTTAACCAATACATGAGTATTATCTAAATTGAGTTGATCATGCCAGTTTTTTAAATCTTCAATACTACCAAATACTTTAAAATGACCATTTTTTCCTACAGCAACCTTAGAAAACTCTGTTCCTACAAGTGCTATTTGGTCTAATTTCATTTTTTCCAATTTAGCAACAATTGCTTTGTGTTCTTTTTCACTATGTTTACCTAACTCCAACATATCACCAAGAATCACCATTTTTTTATCTGCATTAGTTGCTTCAAAATTATCCAAAGCAGCAGTCATACTAGTAGGATTAGCATTATAAGCATCCATAATAATGGTATTTGATCCTTTTTGTATGATTTGAGAGCGATTATTATTAGGCTCATAAGTTTCTATAGCTTCCTTGATTTTTGCAGGTTCTACATTAAAGTATTTACCTATAGTAATAGCTGCCAAAATATTATCTAAATTATATTTTCCAACTAATTTAGTTTGTATTTCAATAAGATCCTCATACGTATTTTTCTTGGCTCCTTTAGGCTCCCAGAAAATTTTTAAATATGGATCTAAGGAAATGACATTACCATAAGTATCAAACCAGCGATTATTGCCATAGGTTGTTGCATTTTGAATAAAGTAACCAATTTTAGCAACGTGATTATCATTCATATTTAGAAAAACTTTCCCTTCAGAAGCCTCTAAATAGTCAAATAATTCTTCTTTTGCTCTAATTACCCCTTTCAAACTACCAAAACCTTCTAGGTGAGCCTTGCCAATATTGGTAATCAAACCACAAGAAGGAAGCGCAATTGAACAAAGGGCGTTAATATCTCCTGACCCATTAGCTCCCATTTCGATCACGACTTTCTTTACCCCTTTTTCTAAAGAAAGTAAGGTCAATGGAACACCAATGTGATTATTCAAATTCCCTTTAGTAGATTGTGTCTTGTAAGTGGTCGATAAAACCGCATGGATAAGTTCTTTGGTGGTTGTTTTACCATTAGAACCAGTAATAGCTATTACATCCGCTTTTATTTTTTTGCGGTGGTGGGTAGCCAATTTTTGAAGTGCTTCTAAACCGTTTTTTACGAGTAGATATCGCTCGTCATTTTCTTGATAATAAGCTTCATCATCTATTACTACGAAACTAGCACCTTTTTCAAGAGCCTCCGCAGCATAGACATTACCATTAAAATTTGGTCCTTTTAGCGCAAAAAATAGGTTACCTGCTTCAATAGAGCGGCTATCTATAGATACACCACTTGAGCTTTTGAAGCTTTGATAAAGTAATTTAAGATTTGCCTTCATGCTGTTACACTGTTAAATTAAAAAATATCCCTTAATGAATCATATCTTCTACTTCGTAAAATAAGCTGATAAATGATATTATTCTATTATCAAATAAGTGTGGATGAATAAAACTAGGAAGTCTCAGAACTGCTTGATGCAGGCGAAACTGAATAGGGTTTTTTAAATATTAGTCTAAAATAAAAAATAGAAAAATAATCAAATTATCAATTTATAATTACTTTGCTAAACACAAAAAAGCCCTTAACATCTAATGAGATGAATTAAAGGTCTTACTTACTAATTTAATTCCCTTATATTAAATTATAATGGGTGTTTAGCATAAGTAGAAATAAATGTAATGAAAAGAATAAATGCACCGTGAGACCTATATCTCTTAAAAAAAAAGCTATATACAAACAAAGTGAAAATGGGTATTTATTCTTTTGTATTACTAATGTGAAATTTTAATAAGTAAATGGTGAAAAACGGGATTTATAAATTATTGTTTTACCATTTACTGATGTGATGTTTTGAATGAACCTTGATAATGATTAAAAAATAACTATTATAATAATTTATTCAATTTAGAAATAAATGATACTCTTTAATGAAGTATAAGCAAAACTAAAATGAACTAAGTAAGTGTATAAAGATATTTTTTAGTCATTATGTTAAAATAGGGGAATACCTATTTTATACGAAATAGCCATTATTAAGTTTAGTATAATATGGCTTACTAGTTAGTAACGAGTGAAAAATAAGGTTACAATTTTGTCAATCAAAATGATAATTTATTTCTGTTCCGTTACTTAGTAGTAAGTCAAACTAAATCTGACTAGTTGGCTTTGATAATTGAATAGAACATTTTGAATTTAATGTACTCATTTTCAATAGCAAAACACATTTCATTCATATGCTATTTAAATATTTCAACTAGTCAGATTTGACTTGACTTACTACTTAGGAACGAGTGAAAAATAAGTGT
>JAHDFT010000050.1:7275-16734 GCA_020628015.1 Bacteroidota bacterium | reverse complement strand
ACACCTCGACCCTAGCAGGGTCGCACTCTACCGAATTGCATCAAAAATCCCCCAACATGTCATACACTCATAATATTCTAATAAACCTCAATTTCAAATGGCATTCTTGCTTGAACACCTTGCATTTTAAGGAATTTTTTCATTTTCATATAAGGCATATAAAAATCGCCCAATTCTTCCTTAATCAAATCTTGTTTAACATCTGCTCCTATTGATTTGAGGAATTTGGTCATAGGATCTTCTACAGTAGGATAACTCGAAATGCGGTAATCTCCCTCTTCCAAACCAGCCTTTGTTGCAGCAATTTCAATCGCTTGATCCAAACCACCCAAGACATCCACCAAACCATTGGCTTTGGCTTGCGTACCCGTCCAAACTCGACCCTGTGCAACTTCATGAACCGCATCCACACTCATACCACGACCTGTAGCCACACGCTCTAAGAAAGTATCATAAATATCATCCACACTTTTTTGGAAAATGGCTTTTTCTTCTGCTCTCAAAGGTCTTTCCATCATTAGACTCATAGGAAAATCAGAGAAATTACCCGTTTTTACCGTATCAAAGGTCAAGCCCATTTTATTGCTAAAAAAGCCTTCCATATTACAAACCAGACCGAATACACCAATAGAACCAGTAATGGTATTTTCTTCCGCAAGAATTGTATCAGCATTACAACTAATATAGTAACCACCAGAAGCCGCTACATCCCCCATAGATGCAATAACTGGAATGCCATCTGCCTTAGCTTGCTCCAATTCTCTCCACATAATATCAGATGCCAAAGCACTACCACCACCAGAATTGACACGTAATACAATCGCTTTAGTCTTCTCATTCTTTCTTGCCTTACTAATGGCTTTCAAAAAACGATCAGAACCGATTTGTGTTTGTTCACCTTCACCAGTCACAATATCTCCTTCTGCATAAATAACCGCAATCTTATTGGCTTTATTACCTTTCTTCTTAGAAGATTTTGCTTTAGTATACTTACTCATTTTTACAAAGTTGAGTTTATCATCCTCATCTTCTAAAGCCAATTTATCTCTTAATAAAGCTTCTACCTGATCCCAATATAAAAGATCATCAACCACTTTTTCTCTTTTCGCATCTTTAGCACTTCGCACCTTCAAACCATTAAAGATATCTTTCATTTGCTCTTTAGTCATATTACGAGCACTAGAAACATCTGTTAAGTAGTTATCGTATAGATCATCTAGTAAAACACGAATCTGAGTACGATTTTCTTCACTCATTTGTGTTAAACGCAAAGGTTCTGTAGCACTTTTGAATTTTCCTGCATAAAAAACGTCAGGCTCAATTTCTAAGCGATCCAAAGCATTTTTAAAGAAACTTAGATTCGTAGATAAACCTTTCAACTCAACAACACCTTGAGGATTGAGGTATAATTCATCTGCAACAGAGCCAATATAATAGGCTTTTTGCGTCATCACCTCCCCATAAGCAATAATAAACTTTTCAGATTCTTTGAATTGTACTAGCTCTCGTCTAATTTTTTCTAAACTTGCAAAGCCTTCAGGGATTCCAGATAAGTGAAGGTAAATTCCTTTGATATTATCATCTGTAGCCGCTTTGCGAATATTAGCAACAAAATCATTTAAGCCAATAGGCGGATCTTCGAAAACTTTTTCTGGGCTAAACATACTAAAGGCAGGTGGCTGACTACGTTCAGGCATTGCCTTAGCAAAATCTAAACGCAAAACAGAATTTGGTTCTAATTTGACTGTACTTTCTTTAGAAGATGTGGCAGCAATACCAATTAAAAGTACAAATAGTAAAAAACAAAAGAGGCATAAACCAACAATTGTAGCAAGAATGAATTTCAAAAATTGTCCCATATTATTATTTGATTATTTTGATAATGAATAATGGAGGGATGCTTGTTACTAAGTATTGCCTTTTCCATTATTATTTGACTAGTCTAATTATTTTTTTGAATTAAATAGGAGATATTTACTTCATCAGTAGTAAAGTTGTAAGAATTATTAACATTTTTGCGGAGAAATTTCTTTTTTTTTTTGAAAAAAGGAAGATGAAGAGCAAACGAGCAGTTGGGATGATGTAAAAATAATAAGAATGAATAAAGTTTATCTACTTACAGGAGGAAATATCCCTGATCGCTATGCTTATATGGAAGAAGCAAGGGATTGGATTAATAAACGTTTAGGGAAAATTATTCAAGAATCAGCTATATATGAAACAGAGGCTTGGGGACCCATTGAGCAAGCAGCCTACCTTAATCAAGTTTTGTTGATACACACTACATTAAGTCCTGAAGAAGTATTGGAGGGATTACAAGCAATAGAATTACTAATGGGTAGAAAACGGAAGGAAAAATGGGGAGCAAGGGTGATTGACATTGACATTTTATTTTACAATGATGACATTATTAACACCCCTCGATTAAAGATTCCACATCCTTGGATTGCCAAACGCAATTTTACCCTAGTACCACTACTAGAAATTGCGCCGACTCTCCAACATCCAGTAACTAAAAAAAGCATTGCTGAAATAGCAGAATTATGCGAAGATTTATTGGATGTTAAGCACTTTATACTTAAAGAAACACCTTACAAAATATAGTAAGGTAAGTACCTAGCAAAATTATTTTTTATCTGGAAGCTCTTTTATTTTTTCAAAATATTTGATTTTTCTAAAATTATCCCAATACATCCCTACTGCTTTACCTTTTTCCACTTCAAAAATCAAACGATTTCTTTTTTTGTGATTCACCAAAGCTCTAGGACCCTCTTTTTTCATCTTTTCTCCCTTAAACCAAGCAAAAGCCCCCCCATTTAAATACCATTCCCCCTCTTTTTGAACCACTCTAAACCGCAAATCCTCTTCTTTACATTCATAAACACCCGTTAATGTACTTTCATCAACCTGTTCTGGACGAAGATCCCTAGTTTCACAAGCATTGAGCAAATTACACAACTTAGAACATAAGGCATACCATTTCACATCCTCTCGACCATATCCCTGTCGAACAATAATGACATTAGAGGCAGGATCTACAAAGATAATCTGTCCACCATAACCCGCAGCAAAAAATTGAATATCACTATGTAGATTATCCGTAAAATACTCATCATTAAACCACCAGCCTGTAGAGTAACCCCACCAGCCACCACCATCATCAGTTACTGTTGAGCTTTTGGTGATCCACTCAGTAGGAATGATTTCTTCACCATTCCATTCTCCATTATTAAGATACAAACGCCCTAATTTGGCTAAATCTCTAGTACAAGCTGCCATGCCTCCATAAACCCTAGGCGCATCTTTTCTAAAATCTTTGGTTACATAGGCATCAAACTCCATTCCCAATGGATCCCATATTTTTTCTGCTAAATATTCTGAAAAACTTTTTCCTGTTGCTTTTTCTAAACAAAGTCCCAAAAGTTGTGTGTCGATTGATTTATAGGCAAAGTGAGTGCCTGGAGGATGTTTTAAAGGAACATGCTCAATAAACTTTTCTATATCTGTACTATAATAAGCTTTACCCAATTTCCAAATCATGCGTTCATCCTCAAAATGCAGCCCAGAAGTCATTTGGAGCAAATGTTCAAGGGTAATATCTCGCCGTTCATCAACAACATAAGCAGGCAAAAACTCAATCAGTTTTTGATTAACATTTTTAATATGTCCTTCCTTGATAGCAATACCTACCAATGCTGTAGTAATGGCTTTACTAACAGAAAATACAATAGCTGGATCTTTATCAAAATAACCATTAAAATAGTTTTCATATAAAATAGAATCATTTCTAATGACCAAAAAAGAAGTGGTTTTAGACTTAATTAAAAATTCTTCTAAGGAATAATATTCTGATAAGAAGGTATTTTCTACCCAATCACTAATAGGAGGGAGTTGGCTAATTTGTGGTTTGTCAAATTGAAAAGGTTCAGTTGATTTATAAACGGTATCCCTTTTAAAAAGCGACAAATCATCAATAGTAGGCCTATTATAGATCAATGTCCGCATTGGTGTGACACAAGCGGCAAAGCTGGAAATTAATAATGTAAAAAATAATATGGTAAGGAATCTCATGAAATAAAAATAGGTTTGTATAGTCAAAAAGAGGAAATAATTAGTTTATTATTTATTGGGCTGTTATTTGAAATAAGAGTTTATAGGTGGCTTAGAGTTAGTTAAATAGTAATGGATAGGTGAAAATAACACTTTTACTGATATGATAGATTAATAATCTAGGGAAAGCGTTGTCTTTTTTCACCGAATAAGTCTTTTTTATCAACAAGAACCACAAATTAAGCGGCAAAATTAGTACCAGACTAGCGCAAAATAATGGAATGGCTTGTAATGAATTAAGAACAGGTAAATTTATTGCCTACTGTTCTATCACCAAATCTTGTTGGAGTAGAATAAAAGGAGAAGGTTTAATGCAATAATTTAGGAGAGTAGTGGTGTAGGCTATAAGTTTTTGACAATTTAGAGGATTCATTTTCGATGACCTCATCAATCTGTCAAGTTTAAAATAATACTGTCAAAGATTTAGGACTTGAGCCAGTAGTAGACTTATTTTATAAGTTTGACCAAAGAAATCAATCAATGCAAACAAAATAAAATAGAGGATTGTTGGTTAAGGTAGCATAGTTTTATGTAATTTTGTAGCTTTTTTAGAAACGATTATAAAATAACAATATAAATCAACAATGGGAGCAATCATTATGACCGCCCAGTTATTGGCATCACTATCCATATTAGTGTTTATTCACGAACTAGGGCATTTCTTAGCAGCCAAAGCTTTCGGAATGCGAGTGAATAAATTCTATATCTTTTTTGATGCTTGGGGTAAGAAAATATGGAGTAAAAAATGGGGCGACACCGAATATGGAATTGGTTGGTTGCCACTAGGTGGATATGTACAAATCGCTGGTATGATTGATGAAACACAAGATGCACAATCATTAAGTGATGAACCAGAAGAATGGGAATTTAGAGCCAAACCAGCATGGCAGCGTTTTATTGTCATGATTGGAGGGGTAACGATGAATGTGATCTTAGGGGTCTTAATCTTTATGATGTATCTAACCGTATTCCAGAAAGAATATTTGCCAACAGAATCAGTAAATAGTGCTGGTGGTATAGAGGCATTCCAAGCAGGTAAAGCGGCTGGTCTACAAACAGGCGATAAGATTGTAGCCATTGACGGAGAGATGCCAACACGTTTCAAGGATATGAAATTGGCAACTTTTTTGGGTAAAGAAATTACCGTAGAACGCAATGGGCAAGAAATCAAATGGATGATTCCAGATACTTTTCAGGCACATTTCCGCAATGAGTTTATTGCGCCTATACATCAACATATGAAGGTGATGGAAGTCATGCCAGCTAGTAATGCCGAAAAAGCAGGCCTACAAAAAGAAGATGTCATCACAGGTATTAATGATCTAAAAGTCGTTCGGTTTAGAGATTTTGTAAAACATATTCAAAACTTTAAAGGACAAGGTATTCAACTAAAAGTTGAACGGGAAGGACAACCGATGACCTTACAAGCACAAGTAGATACTAGTGGAAAACTAGGCTTTGCACCTGCGGATTTGGTTGTTAAAGAGAAATACAATTTCAAGCCTTATAGCTGGGGCAATTCTTTTGGATTTAGCTTAGAGGATGGTTATAACCTCATTTTAACCCAAATAATGGGCATCAAAATGATGTTTACAGGTAAATTGGCTCCTAGTGAATCCATCGCTAGTCCAATCGCTATTGCAACCATGTTTGGAGCAACTTGGGAATGGGGGCATTTTTGGTGGCTAACAGGGCTATTGTCTTTCATCCTAGCTTTTATGAATATTCTGCCAATTCCTGCCCTAGATGGTGGGCATGTTGTCTTTTTACTTTACGAAATGATAACAGGTAGAAAGCTCAGTGATCAATTTTTAGAGAAAGCACAAATGGTAGGAATCGTGTTATTGATGTGTTTAATGGTTTATGCCTTTGGGAATGACATCTATAAGTTGATTTTTTAAATAAATAAAGCTAAATTTGCAAATTCATTTTTTAAATTAATTATTATCTCCGATGAATGCATTTCAAACAGAGTTGGTCATACCTAATCAAGTAGAAAGTTCTAGTGGCGTATTCAAGGTGGTACTTCCTGTATTATTGTTGGTACTTATAGTAGCCTTTACAAGAAGTTACTATCCACAAAACGGTTATCCTGTTCCACCACTATTGGATATATTGCTCATCTTAGCATTAGTTGTATTGCCATTAGTATGGTTATACAATTGGTACAATAATTATTACCAAAAAGTAGGTAAATTAGCCTTATCTGAAGATCAAATCGCTTACGAGTGGGAAGGGGTGAAAACCGTAAAATTTGATGTAGATAAAGTTAAAGATTTAGCCATTGTTTATGATGGATATGCTTCTGCAACAGGGGCAAGTTCTGGTAATCAAAACCTTTTATCTTTTGTTCACGAAGGAGAAAGCTATAACTTAAACTTTAGACTGAATTCTCAAGAGGAAGCCGAAGAAATGGGCGATGTTATCAAACAATGGTATACTAAGGGCGTTCGACTTAAAGAAACAGATAGCCAAGGCGATCCTAGATACTTAATGCTTTATGAACCAATAAAGGGTTAATAGGTAGCGTTAATATGGAAATGGATTATTTCACTTTCTACAATTTACCACGCACTTTTAGGCTCAATGAAGGACGGCTAAAACGGTCATTCTTTGAAAAAAGTAGAACCTTCCATCCTGATTTCTATATACAGAAAGCGGATAAAGAAAAAGAGGAGGCTTTACAATGGGCGACCTATAATAACCAAGCTTATCAAACATTGAAAAATGAAGATAAGCGAATGAAATATATCCTAGAATTGGAAGGTGTATTAATAGAAGGAGAGAAGTATCAATTACCTCCTATCTTTTTAATGCAGATGATGGAACTAAATGAAGAGGTGATGGAGTTGTCTTTCCAAATGGAAGCACAAAGAGCCACAGCTCTAAAAGCAAAGTTGACAACAATTGAGCAAGAAATGATGCAATCAATTGAACAGTCAATGAAGGATTTTGATCAAGCAGCAGATAAAACAGCTCTAAAAAAAATTAAAGAATTTTATTTTAAGAAGCGTTATTTGTTGCGAATTAGAGAATCTTTATCTAAATTTGGGGGCTGATTGAAATAGCTTATCAATATTGAAGCATTAAGTAAAAATAATTTCAATTGGCATAAAATAATTTTAGCCCAGATGGCGGAATTGGTAGACGCGCTGGTCTCAAACACCAGTGGGAGCGATCCCGTGCCGGTTCGACCCCGGCTCTGGGTACTAAATTTTAACAATAAAACCTTGTAAGTTTTTAGCTTACAAGGTTTTTTTTATTCTATATTCTAGTATTGGATTAAAAGTAATTAAGTAGTTACACATATTTATTGCTATTCCATCACTAATTTATTTTTTTACTGTTCCTTATCTAACCAAGCTATTATTTTATGGTAAAAAAAAATACATTTGGTGATAACAAAAATAAAATAAGTTTATCTATGAATGTGAAGCGAATAAATTGGAAAGAAATTATAGCAGGTATCAAAAAACAAGAGCGTAAGGTTTTTGATGATTTGGAACAATATCTTTTGCCAATCATTCTTCGATATATTAGGAATAACTCAGGAGGATATCAAGATATTAAAGATATTTATCAAGAAGCATTGTGGGTGATATATCAAAAAACAGTAGCAGGTTTTTTTGATGAAAACCCTGGAATTTTTCCGAAGTATTTTCTAGGTACAGTAAGATTGATGTGGCTCAATGAATTGGATAGACGAGCAAAACAAAACTTGGTACAGCTAGATTTAACCGATTTAGAGATTATTGATGAGAGTGACAAAATGTTGGCGGATAAACTGTTGAAAGAAGAGTATTTTGATTTGATAGATACTTGTTTAGGACAATTGACAGCAGATTATCAAGAGTTATTGCGAATGCGCTATTTAGAGCAAAAAAGCCTTAGTGAAATAGCCCAAAAAACAGGACGAACCTATGATTTTACCCGAACTAAACTATTCAGAGGCCGAAAACGGCTAAGAAAAATAATTTCCAATCATCAAATGGTTCTAGTAACCTTTATAAACCTATTGCAATATAATGTGTTATGTTAAATATTTGGTATTTAAGTAATAATTAATTAGTAAATGTCTAAAAGTGAATACCGAGTTTAAAAAATAGTCAAGTACATTAACAATCGAAAGGAACGATGCTATTTTACATGTTGCCATTTTTTATATATACCCTAAGACGGTATGTATTATTTGAAATCAATCATTAAGTCTTTAAGCATGAAAAAGAATCAGAATAATTTAGATTATTTACAACAAATCAAAGCCTATCTCAATAATAATATGGGAATTGATGAAAGAAGAAGTTTTGAGATACGTTTGAAAGAAGATGCACTATTAAGATCTGAAATGATGCTGGATTTAAGCTTACGAAAGTATTATATTGCAGCAGAAAAGAAGATGTTAGCAGCTTTAATCAAGGAATTAGAAGATCAAGAAAAAGTTAAAAGCGATGAGCCGAAGGATATAATACAATTAAATTCTAAGGAGCAGTTTTTGAATCAATTTGGCTTTGATGAGCGCAAATTTATTACTCGTTATTTAGATGAAATTAGTCAACATGCTCCTAAAAAAGACAAAATGAGGAATATGGCTTTCAAGACTGCAATGGCTCCTTATCAAGTAATCAGTCCGCAAGATAGCCAGCTTTATTATGACCAAATAGCACTACAATTTGAAGATAAACCACACGAAACAGCCTTTATTAGAATTTACAATGACAAAGGAGAATTAATCAGCAAATTTAAAACAAAAAATATCCAACAAGATATTGAAGTACATGACCTAAAATCAGGTAAATATTACATTACAATTGTCTTGGAGGAATATCCAGTTACAAGAAGTTTCTTCTATTGTAAGCGAGCAGATATTCCTGCTATTATTGAAAGGAAATATGGTAAAGAATAAACACAATATATTCAAAAGTAATGTAAAATAGGGGGATTAGCAGCCGATAATCCCAAGTAATGCCCAGCTAAAAGACTCAATATCAACCTGTTCTTCTATTAAACGTAATTTGGCATCCCTCAAAGCAACTGCATAATCTGTTTGTTCATGTAAGATGATTTCTTCAAACAGATATTGCATTAACCGGCTATTATTGGCATTATCAGGAATTTTACTTAAAGCAAAAACGATATTAGAAGCACCAGCATACAAAAAACCACGATTGAAAGCCATCATACCTTCTTGTTTAGATAAGGAACCAAGACCGCTATCACAACAACTCAAGACCACTAAGGTCGCATTGAGTTCTAAGGTAAAAGTTTCTTCAATATAAAAAAGTGCAGCTTCATTAGTAGTATTAGGTTTGGGAGCTGTTAGAAAAAAATTAAAATCTGGACATTTTCTAT
>JAHDFT010000050.1:0-7175 GCA_020628015.1 Bacteroidota bacterium | reverse complement strand
GTAGTATTAGGTTTGGGAGCTGTTAGAAAAAAATTAAAATCTGGACATTTTCTATTGAATTGACCATGTGTAGAGATAAGAATATATTTGAAATGACCAATTTTGGATAATAAGTTTTGTTTATTGGCAGCACCATAAGTCAAACACTCATTAACTAAACCAGCTTTTTGAAATAACTGACCAATTTTATTCACTTCTTCATAAGAAAAAGGAAGTTTGCCATCATTTTGCGTCGTTAACTCACTTCTAATTTGTTGATTTAAACTAGAAAACGAAGAAGGTTTGGAGGATTGATGGTCTTTAAAATCTACAGGAGCAAAGCCTAGAAAGGTATCTACTAAAACTTTGACTTGTTGCTCGTATTTTTGCTTGGTTTGCAACCACAAACTAGAAGAGTATTGGTAAGCGAGTGCAAAATATTTAATTAAAAATGGATGTTCTTTAGCTCCAGAAGAACTTATTGTTGGACTATTGATGGTTAAAATATCAAAGGGAAGTAAATAAAGTATATCATCTGGAATAATAATCAATTTTTCATACTTAGTGCTGATACTATTCGCCTCTGTACTGTTAAATATAAGGGATGCAACAGGAGCTAAGACCGTCTGATATAAGGTGTTACACAAACCAAAATCTAAATTATCATCTCCAAAAGGAATAGAACTCCTCAGTTCATTAATATTCTCTTTTAGTGTAGCTAAATCAACAGAATATTTAATGAAATGTGCTTGGGTTTGAGTAATAAAAAAAACGAATATAAATTCTTCCTGAAGATGAAATTGCAATAAGGCAGTCTGTTTATTAAGTCCCGCTTGAATTTCTTCTAGGGAATTAGATTGAATATTGTATTTTAATTGATAATATTTAGGATAATGTTGAGCAATATAATCTATCAAGGATAAATAACGCTCCTTATAGGCATTCGTTTTAGCCTTGATATCAGATAGTAATTGTTGATTTTTATTGCTCTTTTGTAAACTTGCTTGAAATAATTCTTTCTCACAAGCGGTTAATTGCCTTTCTATTTGATTTTCTTTAGTAATCAAATAAGCAGGTATTTGACTCAACTTGCGAGCATCCAACTCGTTGAAGGTTTCGAGTAGGGTAGAGGATTTACTGATTTCAGAGATCAGCAAAGCTTCTTTTAGATATTTTAGATCATTTGTTTTTTGATACAATTCAAAAGCAACTTGAAGAGCTGCTATAAAACAAGAAGCGTAATGGTCGGAGCATTCTGATTTTACTGTATGTGTACGGCATTGTTTATGCCATTTTTGGATTTGTGAAATGGTTAACTTCCAACATTCGAGAGCTTGGTATAATAGATTGACCTTATTAAGATTGGCAGTATAATAAGCATAATAAGTTTCTGCCTTAATTTTTAAGGTATCAATCAACAAAGGATCTGAAGCCAAATCCATCTCTGGATTATATTTTGGATCAGAATTGTAAAAATCATTAATCTGTGCAATTAGTGCATGTTGACTATAATCTAAAGAGCGATTGTAGTTCTTATTTTCCTGATAATAAATCGCTAGGCTATTATAAGAATAAATAATATCCTTATGAACAGTATCTAATTGCTTTTGCCTAATGTGTAGTGCTTTTTCTAAATGTTGAAAAGCAAAGTTATTCCGTTTAGTTTTTATATAACATAGTCCTAGATTATTGTGAATGCGAGCTGTTTCTAGGTGTAAATCAATTTGTTGAGATGACTTAGATAAGTCGAGAGCCTTAAGCAATGTTTTGATTTGTTGCTCATGATTATCTAAGTTGCCATAACAGGAGGCAATGGCATTTAAGGTGCGGACTTGTCTAGCCACCTGATTGGTGCTTGTAAATGCTTCTTGGGCTTTCTGTAAGTAAGCCAATGCTTTGTGGTATTGCTTTTGTTTATTGAGTGTAATCCCAAGATTATGAAATGTTCGAGCAATTTTAATGACTTGGGGATTAGGAAATGACTCATATAAATTAGCAGCACTTTCATAATGATCTATCGCCCGATCAAAACTACCAATTTGGAAGTATAAACTACCTTTATGTATATGGATCGTTGCTTTTAATCTAAGATATTCTAAATGCTCCTCTGTCGGTTCCTCATCAGTATTATTATCTGTATGATTGTTTAAATTATAAGTGAGTAAGTTTAAGGCTTTTTGATAATAATTTAAGGCATTGTCAAAATAACGCTTTTTTCTATAAACATTAGCCAAATTTATTTCTAATGCAATACACTGTTTTTGATCAGCTATTGTTTGATACTGATAAGCTATCTTTTGAGCTTCTTGCAAACATGTTAGTGCCTCTTTATAGTTAAGGGCATCTGTATGAATAGCACCAATTGCACTATACAACTGAATATAAAAATAGATGAACTCTGTTTCTAATTTTGTTGATGGATTTTGTATTTCGAGCTGATGTAAGGTAGCTAGTGCATGATAATATATATCAATGGCCTTTGATTTTTTTTCAGGATAATTAATATAAAGAATATCCGCCTTGGCTATCAAACATTCAATGTAGTTATACCAATTATGTGATTCAAGGTGCGTCTTAAATATCTCAGCAGCTAATGAAGCATTGACATAGCGAGTTAAAGCATCCTCCGTATCAGTAGAGGACCTAGTACTTACTAAGAGATCATTAGCGATGGATATGAGTTTTTTATACATTTAGTCTTATATGGAGTGTGTGGAATTGGATAAAATAGGAATGTTTTATCACTAAATGAATCAGTTACTTACAAGATAATTAAATATATTCATTTTAACACAAGTTAACCGATTTTTTTGAATTATATAAAAAAGCGAGTGATTAATTACTGCTTTTTAAGGAGCAAGAACAGCAATCATAGCTCCGAAATCTCCCCCTAATTGTTTTCGATTGAGAGCTGGTAAATACATACGAGAAATAGCACCGTCCAAATAAAGTGCATCTGTGCATTGAAAATACTCAGAAAATAAGGTGGCAAATTCATAAAAGGTGACAGGTTGATTAGAAATGGCAAAGACAAGCTCCTTTTCATTAATCACCCCCACACCACTTCTAATATAACGGCTTGTCCCTGTTGGGCTAATTTTAGGATGTAGCTTTTTTTGATGTAAAAGCAATGGACCAGATTGTGTCGCATATTGAACATTAGCTTTCACTTTTTCAAATGCATGGGATTCTGTAATATATGCTTGATTGGAGCTAAGATAAAAAACGCCATTTGGTTTCATAAAGAAATTGTACAAACCTTTCACACTCTTTAAATTAAGTGGCCGTATCTTCTTACTCTGTTCTATATACAAACCTTGGGGATAATAATTTTCCAAATAAATACCTGCATTGGTTGCCATTAATAAAGTCATGCCTTCTCCTTCCACTAGTTGTTTTAAAGTATCTAGGCTTCTGATTTTTTTTCCAGTCGGATCATCCAAAAACATGCGTACTTGTTGTTGAGTCAAATTAACCTGATAAGTATCAAATGTTTTTGATTTGAATCTGATCCGTTTGGCTTGACCAGCTTCTTTTAAAATAGATTCATTATTGCTTTCAGAGACAGCGTTATTAGAATTGTCTGTTACTTTTTTTTGTGCTTCAATTGGATTGACTGTGGGAGGATTTTTTGTTGACTTATTTGTAGAAGAAGGTGGCTTATTTTCAGTCGGGGAATTGACTTTTTTTTGCTGGCAAGCTGATACCAAACAGAAGTATAGTAATAGTGTTAGAATGGGTAAGTAAGGTTTCATTGTAGTGTTTTTATTGATTGGTAACAGGCAAAAAATAAGTTCCCGATTTTGATTAGGAAAATTATTTTTCACTCGTTACTTGTTGTAGAGATCAATTATTATTTGGGCTATTCTATGTAATCAAAATGTATTTATTATGCAAGATAAGAAAGTATTTTATTTAATACTAGATAAGTGAATTGAATTTTATAATGAAATGAAATTATATGTATTAGGTGCTTATATAGGTAGTATTTTACCTGTTCAAAATAATATTATATACTAGATGCTTACATAAGGTGGGTATACTTGGTAGTTTAAGATAAAGCCTTCACACATTTAGTGTGAAGGCGAACTCAACAAACGAGAAATTAAAAACTAAGCAAAAAATCGAGTATTAGCTCTTGATTTAGAGCGTAATAAAACAATAAGTATACATATTATTGTTTATTACATGCTCCATTTATTGTATAACCATTATTAGTAACGGATTAAAAAGTGATAATAGGACATTTTTAATCTGTTACTGAAGAAGTTATCCTATAAAGATCAAAAATAATGCCTATTTTATAGAAAAAATAATAATTTATTGTTTTTTTTGTGTTGATTATTATAATTAACTATAAATAATTGGTTTTTATTGTTTAGTAGGTGCAATTGTTGCTTTGATAATCATATTTAATAAAAAAGAATGGATATAATTGGAATTGGTCTACCTCAAAAAAAAAGAACGATAGGAAAATTAATCCTACCGTTCAAAATTGTATGACATAGTTATGCCAAACACCTTTATTTCTTTAGTATTATTATCAGATTGTCATATTATTATATATGGTATCTGTTCTGTAATATATAACACAGTTAACATAAGCTATAGTAACTCACCAAACTATCATTAAAGAACAGATAGCTTTTCCACAGCTATACTAGAGCCATCTTCCAATTCTAAATGCAATAGATACAATCCCGATTGATAGTCGCTGATATTTAGCTCGAAATTGCGATTGTATTCGAGTTCGATATGAGGTATACTTTGGATCAATTGCCCAGAGATGTGATACACCTTCAAGAGTGTTGCTTGCTCCATAAAATCAAATGCTGGCGATGTAATGTGAATGCTAATTGTTTCCTGAGTGCTTGGATTAGGACTAACTTTTAGACTTAATGCCTGTATATTATTGGCAATACTAGCTTTTGACTCTGGTACAGTTTGTTCTACAGTTGTAGAAGGACTTGTATTTGGAACTTGTTGTGGTGGAGTTGGGATAGCAATATTTGAAGGGTCAAAAGCGTGATTTGTAGTAGATGAGGCGATCTTATTAGCTATTCCACAATCTAATTTCCATTGCCAGCCATCAGCTCTGGTATAAAACCAGCCTGGATTATCATTGGTGATATAATACCATCTTTCACAGTCTTGTGGCCAAAGCCAAATACCCTCACAAGGATTTTGATTGTTAGCTGGATACAACCAACCATATTCATCAGAAAATACCCAACGATCTCCAAAGTAGAGCCAGCCAAGGTGAGGCGTATTCACCCAACCAAAAGTCGAATGCCCAAATCCACAACAACCCGTCTGATAAGTTGCTCGTTGATCAATAGCTGCTTTAACCGCTCGTTCTGCATTAATCCTACCATAACCCATTTCTTCATGCCAAGTTCCATATGGATAATTAACGTTGTTTCTATAGTTGTAATTGCCCACTTTATCACAAGTTTCAGAAAGGATACGTCTACTTTCTACTGCTGTCAATTCTGGATTCACCGTTAACATCAAAGCCAGAACCCCTGCGACCTGTGGACAAGCACTAGAGGTACCTCCAAAACCAAATAGATAATCATTAGTTACATAACCTTCAAAACCACTAATATCAGTAGTGGCTATATCCATACCAGGGGCAACAAAATCCAATTCTGAACCATAGTTACTGCCCCATTCAGGAAAATTATCACAAGAGGTAAGACTTTTGCGCTCATCGCAGACATTGGACGCTCCAATAGCAATTGTGTTAGGAAGATTGGCAGGATAACTGACCAATTTTTGGTTATTATTACCTGTAGAAAAAAGTATTGGACAGCCTTTGCCACCTCTTCCTCTAGTAGTGGCTCGTTCGATGGCCGCAGAGGTGGTAAATGAATTACCCGTGCCACCCCAAGAACAACTTAGAATATCAGCCTCAGCAGTATCCCAAGCCCATTCAATAGCTTCTGCAACCAAAAGATGGCTAGTGACAATATACTCATTGTCATTTTCATCACAACATTGATTATAACCTACTCGAATAGGAATAATTTTGGAATCATAAGCAATCCCTGCAATCCCTATATCATTATTGGCGGCTGCACCAATAATCCCTGCACAAGCGGTACCATGAGGATCTCCACCAGTATAACCGCCTTTGGTCGTATCATATACATCAAAACCTTCTAGTAGATTAGGGATTAAATCGGGGTGGTTGAGATCCACACCAATATCTAGTACAGCAACTTTTATTGTTTCACAGCCTGTAGTGATTTTCCAAGCTTCGGTTACATCCATATCAGCATCAGAACGCCCATTCAATTGACCTGTATTCTCAATAGACCATTGTTTGGAAAAATGAGCATCACTAGTATGTTTTTCTGCAAAAACAACAAAGTTAGGTTCTGCATCATTAACAATATCAGTAGCTAAAAGGCTTGCTGCTGCTTGAAAAGCATCAGTTTGAGTAGGATCAGTAATTTGAAGTAGATAAGTTAGTGGATCGAAGCGATGAGAACGAACCAACTCGGTATGGCTTAATGTTAATAATTGATCAAGTAAGTCTGGACTGACTTCTGATTTTAAGCGGATAATCAACTCATCTGTTGCACTAAGATGGGTTTGATCATCATCCATGAACATAGGGAAGGCAGTCAGAACGATGTCTTTTTTAGAAAGATATGCTATTAAATCGGCACAGTCTTTTTCATCAAGACCGTCAACCAGATTGAGTACACAATATTGCTTCTCTTCAATGACAATATGGTTGCTAATATTGTCAATTAAAGCAGATTGACCTAAAAGTTTGCCTAGTTTATTAGTATTAACACGCTTTGAGAGTTTGAGGAAAATTTGATTGGTCGAAGCAGTCAATGCAATTTCTTCTCCTCCGCAAATATAAGCGTAGTTTAGTTCGTTGTTTTGTGCTAAGGAAGTCGATGGCATCAATAGTAGTAGCCAACAGTTTAATACTAATATTAAACGTGTAAAGTGCTGAATCATAGTGCAGTTGGTGTTTAAGGGAGGTAGTTGGTAGTATTTTAATAAGTATAGGTAATATCAACTACTCGCATAGCAATAGATTAAAAATAAACGATCTATTAGAGTCTATTTTTTGACTATTACTGATTAAAAAATGGTAGCAAGACGTTATAACAAGTGGAATCAAGGGGCTGATGAATGACGATAATGGCAGTAAATTAAGACAAGACAAGTAT
>JAHDFT010000049.1:10960-16861 GCA_020628015.1 Bacteroidota bacterium | reverse complement strand
ACACTTATTTTTCACTCGTTCCTAAGACTACTGTTGACACTTCACTATATATGAAAAGCAATGCAAAAAATTCTTATTACTGGAGGTGCTGGATTTATTGGTAGTTCCATAGCGGAAAAACTTGTCTCGAATCCTGACAATTTTGTTGTTGTGGTAGATAATTTATTGACAGGTAAAATGGAAAAATTACCTGATTTAGATCTGCCTAACTTCAAATTCATCAAATGTGATGTCAACAACTATGCAGACATTTCGGCGGTGATGTTTTCCCATTCCTTCGACTATGTATTTCACTATGCTGCTGTTGTAGGTGTTCAACGTACTTTACAGCATCCAACACTAGTATTGACAGACATTGAAGGCATTAAAAATATACTGAATTTATCTAAAAATACGGGTGTTAAAAGAGTCTTTTACTCTTCTTCTTCTGAGGTATATGGAGAATCTATTACCTACCCTCAAGACGAAATCCACACCCCGCTCAACTCTCGGCTACCTTATGCAGTAGTTAAAAATATTGGTGAAGCCTTTTTGACCTCCTACAAGAAAGAATTTGGTTTGGATTATACCATTTTCCGCTTTTTCAATACCTATGGTCCAAAGCAAAGTAATGATTTCGTTGTTTCTACCTTTCTAACCGCTGCTTTGAAAAATGAAGACATCACCATTTTTGGAGATGGCTTACAAAGTCGTACTTTCTGTTATGTAGATGATAATGTTGATGCTTGTTTGAGTACTTTTTATGAGCATAAGTTTGTGAATGAGGTAGTCAATATTGGTTATGATAAGGAAACCTCTATCATAGAACTTGCAGAAACGATTGTCAAAGTAACGGGTTCTCGTTCAAGAATTGTGCATTTGCCTCCTAGAAAAGAAGGAGATATGCGTAGACGTATCCCTAATATCGACCGAATGCGTCAGTTGCTTGGTCGCCCGTTTTTATCCTTAGAAGATGGCATCCAAAAATTAATTGAATCGGGTAATTTTCCTTATCCAATTGTAGAGGCGGTGAAAGAAAAGTATTAATAAATAGCTTGTTAAACCCTTGTCAAAAAGGCACTATTTATTCCTAATCCTAAGTATTCAGGTGCTTTGGGAATGGTAATTGTGTATTGGCTACTATTGTACAATCAAAAAAATCCCTTATGAAAATTCTAGTTACTGGCGGTTGTGGTTATATCGGTTCTCATACCATTGTAGATCTTATAGATCATGGTTTTGAGGTTATTTCTGTAGATAACTACTCTCGTTCACAGCCTCGCATGTTTCAAGGCATCAAGGACATTACTGGAATTGAAGTACAAAATTATCCATTTGATCTCTGCAATGCAGCGGACACCAAAAAAATCTTCCAAGAGCATCCCGATATACAAGGTATTATCCACTTTGCAGCTTATAAATCCGTTCCTGAGTCAGTAGCTGCACCTTTGCTTTATTACCACAATAATTTACAATCCTTATTAAATTTATTAAACTGTGTAGAAGAATATCAAATTCCCTACTTTGTATTCTCTTCTTCTTGTTCTGTTTATGGAAATGCACAAGCACTTCCAGTAACAGAAGCAACACCTTTTGAGCCTGCCGAATCTCCTTATGGACATACCAAACAAATGGGAGAAGATATTATCCGTCATTTTGCCAAAGCACAACAAAATAATAATATTTTACTTCGTTATTTCAATCCTGTAGGCGCACATCTTTCGGCTAAAATTGGAGAATATCAGGAAAAACCAGAGAACCTAGTGCCTGTCATTACCCAAACGGCTATTGGAAAAAGGGAAAAAATGGCTGTTTATGGTACAGACTACCCTACTCGTGATGGCTCTTGTGTAAGGGATTATATTCATGTTATGGATATTGCGAATGCTCACACCAAAGCCATTGAATATTTAATTGCTAAAAAAAATAATCAGCATGTAGAAGTATTCAATTTAGGTTTAGGAGAGGGTGTAACCGTACTAGAAGCCATCAACGCATTTGAACGATCTACAGGAGAAAAATTGAACTATGAATTGGGGGAACGTCGGGCTGGAGATGTCATTGCTATTTATTCAGATAATCAAAAAGCCATTCAAGAACTTGGCTGGCAACCTCAATATTCTATTGACCAAATGATGTCCTCTGCTTGGGAATGGGAGAAAAATCTCCAGTTAATCAAACAAGAAAACCTTGCATAAAAGCATATATATAACACAGAAAAAATTAAGTCAATATAAAACCTTTTCCCTTTTTTCTCGTACATTTAACCGTATTCTATTTTTCTTGAAAACTCTTGTATTACGAAATTTCACGTTTTATAAATCCCTTTTTAGTATTCTTGCTATTCCTTTCTTCCATTGTATATAATAATACACTAACCATTCTTAACTTTTTCCAAAAACTACTACAAGTTTAATATCAATAATCATCAACTACACTATTGATGATTACAAAATACCTATGAATAATGCTATGGGCTGAAACACCTATGCCCAATCGTTTCTAAATCCCTTTCTTTCTTAAAGTACAATAACGTATTAATCAACAAACACTTAACCATTTATAATGGAATTAAAATAAGCTTGGCCACATACATGGTCTAACTATTTTTGATCCATCACTTAATAATTTTCACCAAATGTTTATGCCTAAATCGTTTCCACTTTTTCACCCCTCTACATTTAAGAATCCTACAAAACATGTAACCATTATGCGAACAACAATACTTTTTTATGTCCTTCTCTTATTACTATTAGTTGACAATAATGCTTTTGCTCAAAGTACCAATAAAGCATATGAAGAAGGACAAATATTTCTTCAACTAAAAGAAACGGCTAATATCCGTTTACCAGAAATCACCCCATCTAATAAGCTATCTGCTTATCCCATTTTAGGTGATTATATGGAAGAATATGGTATTGTCAACGTTACCAAACCATTTACCAGACTGAGTTCTCCTGTTTTTCAGCATACTTACCTTGTCACCTTTAGTCAAACGGCTGATGCTCGCAAATTGACCCGTAAATTAGAAACGGATGAGCGAGTTGCCTATGCCGAGCAAGTACCTACCTTTAGAATGGCA
Source organism: Bacteroidota bacterium (assembly GCA_020628015.1). Classification (GTDB taxonomy): domain Bacteria; phylum Bacteroidota; class Bacteroidia; order Chitinophagales; family UBA2359; genus JAHDFT01. The sequence goes on along the minus strand of JAHDFT010000049.1, from coordinate 13,800 downwards.
GAAACACCTGATGATCCATTATACGATAAGCAATGGTTCCTAGATTTGGTTGACGCTCCTAAAGCTTGGGATTTAGGAAAAGGCTCCAAATCTGTCGTTGTGGCTATTGTAGATGATGCGGTCAAAATCGCTCATCCAGACTTAAAAAATAGTGTATGGATCAATCCAGGAGAGATTCCTAACAATGGTATTGATGACGATCAGAATGGTTATATAGATGATGTTAATGGTTATGATATTGGCGATGATGACAATAATCCGAATCCTCCATCAAAAGCCAATTATGATTTATTCTCACATGGTACACATATCGCAGGTATTATTAGTGCCGAAACCAATAATGGTATTGGTGTGGCTGGCTTGGGTTATGGTGTGAGTATCATGTCTGTAAAATGTAATAAAGATTCCAATAACGATCCTGATTTGATCCAAAATGGTTGGGGTGGTATTCAATATGCCATCATGATGAAAGCAGATGTCATTAGTGTTTCTTGGGGCGGTACAGGTTATTCCGAAACTTTAGAAAATATTACCAAAGAAGCCAATGATCAAGGAACGGTTATCGTAGCGGCCGCAGGTAATTTAAATAGTACAACTCCTTTCTATCCAGCAGCTTATAGTACGGTTATCGGTGTTGCAGCCACTCAAGATAATGATGTCAAGACCAATTTTTCTAATTATGGAAGTTGGGTCAATATTTCTGCACCAGGTAGTACCATTTACAGTACAATCGCTGATGCTACAGAAGATTATGACTACAAAGCAGGAACCTCTATGGCAACTCCTATCGTTTCTGCCCTTGCAGGTTTATTAAAATCAAATAATTCAGGTTTAAAAGCAACAGATATTCGCAATGCCATTTATACTACAGCAGATGATATTGACGATATCAATCCTTCTTATAAACAAAAGCTGGGTGCTGGTAGAATGAATGCATTTAAAGCTTTGCAATCTATTAAAACCAATGGTTGTATTATTCCAGACGATTTGAACATTACAGATATGGGCAATGGGCAAATCAAATTATTTTGGGATGCTGCAACAGGAGCCGAAGAATATGAAATTAGTAGAAGAAGAGTTGGTGGAACTTGGGAAAATTTCAACGCTTCTAATACAGAATACATTTTCAATGATATTACTGCTTGTGAAGACTATGAATTCAAGGTAAAAAGTGTATGTGGTAGTAATCAAAGTACCTATAGTGATATGGCAAGTTATAAGGCCCCGCAAACAGGCGCACTTTATTGTACTTCTATTAGTATAGATGCTTTTAATACAGAATGGATCGACCAAGTAGTCATTGGTGGAATTAACCACAAAAGTGGTGCAGATAATGGTTATGGAGATCATACCTGTGTCAGTACTAATATTAGCAAAACCGCTCCTGTATCTTTTACCTTAACTCCTGGATTCGGAGCTATCGGTGTGGCTTATGAGTATTGGAGAATATGGGTAGACTATAACCAAGATGGTGATTTTGATGATGCAGGAGAAATGGCTTTTGACTCTGAAACATCTAGTCTTTCTAGTGTTAGCGGTACTTTTAACGTACCTTCTGATGCCTTACCTGGTGCTACCCGCCTAAGAGTAGCCATGAAGTGGATCGGTCAAAATAATGAAGAATTACCTTCTCCTTGCTTAGAATTTTTATATGGAGAAGTCGAAGATTATACCGTAAATATTAGCGGAACAACTGCTCAAACATGTGATAAACCAATTGGTGTTACTGCTAAAAATATTACAGAAACTAGTGCCACTATCCAATGGATGGAAGTAAAAGGAGCTAGTGGTTATGAAATAGAATATCGTAAAAAAAGTAGCTCTTCTTGGCAAAAAGGAGGCTATGCTACGTCCAACAGCAATGCATTAAGCGGACTAGTGGCAGCTACAGATTATGAAGTAAAGGTGAAAACCAACTGTACTGGCTCTAGTAGCAGCTTTTCTTCTACTTATAGTTTTACAACAGATGCCCCAGCCCCTGTAACTTGTACGCTACCTGATGGAATAACAGTAGCTTCTACAAGTCCTAATACTGCTGTTATAGAATGGAAAACAACAGCAGATGCGAATAAGTACATACTTCAATTTCGAGAGGAAAACATTAGTAATTGGAGTACCAACTCAACTTCATCCAACACGGTAACTTTGAAGAGTCTCAAGCCGGCTACAACTTATGAAGCCCGTTTGAAGGCCAGTTGTACGGATGCTTCTAGTGACTATACAAGTGTCCAATTATTCACCACTGAAGCTCCACCTTGTCATACACCAACTGGTTTAGGCTCTTCAAACATTACCGCTGATGCCGCCCAAATTTCATGGTCAGCTAGTTCAAACGCTACCGCTTACACCATACAATATCGCAAGAAAGGAAATAGTACTTGGAGCAGCAAAAAATCTGACAATACAAATTATCAAATCAATAATTTAGGTGCTTCTACTAGCTATGAATATAGAGTAAAAAGTGAGTGTGGTAGTGATAAGGATAGTGATTATAGTTCAATAAAATCATTTACCACTAAAACACCTACTTGTAATACACCAACTGGTTTAGGTACCTCTAATGTTACTGCCGATGCTGCCAAAGCTTCTTGGGCAAGCATAGCAGGTGCAGAAGGCTATACAGTACGTTATAGAAAACTGGGGACCTCTACTTGGGCTTCTTTCAAAACGGAATCTACCTACTACAAAATCACCAATTTGGCACCTTCTACCTCTTATGAAGTACAAGTTCAAACAAAATGTGGTGCTACTAATAGTGACTTCTCTAAATCTGTTGCCTTCTCTACACAAGCTGAAGAAATTGTTTGCTATTATCCTAATAACTTAGCTTATGATGGCGT
>JAHDFT010000049.1:0-10860 GCA_020628015.1 Bacteroidota bacterium | reverse complement strand
CACAAGCTGAAGAAATTGTTTGCTATTATCCTAATAACTTAGCTTATGATGGCGTGACAGAAAATAGTACAAACCTAAGTTGGGGCTTCATTATTGGCGCAGAAGGCTATACAGTACGTTATAGAAAACAAGGTAGTAATTCTTGGATAACTAAAGATGCCGGCAGTAATAAAATTAGTTTAGACAACTTAGAAAGCTGTACTTTCTACGAATTTGGCGTACAAGCAGTTTGCACCAGTACGAATAAGAGTGATTTTACCGATACATTTACCTTCAAAACCAAAGGATGCACGACAACAACTGTGAATTATTGTTCAAGTAGAAGTTATAATTCTAACTACGAATGGATTGATAAAGTAAGTTTTGGCAGCATTCAAAATCAAAGTGGTTCTAATAAAGATGGTTATGGTAATTACACAAGCATGTCTACAGATTTAGAAGTTGGACAAACTTATGATATTGCTTTAACTCCTGGATTCGCAGGTAATGCTTTCAAAGAAGCCTTTGTGGTTTGGATTGACTGGAATGGTGATGGTGATTTCAAAGATGATAACGAACGTGTTTTTGAAGCTAGTGGTACTGGTACTGTAAAAGGTCAAATTACTGTACCTAACTCATTTGAAAATGGCAAAACAAGAATGCGTATAGCGATGCAGTTTAAAGAAATGGTAGATAATGCTTGTGATAATTTCAAGTATGGAGAAGTAGAAGATTACAGCGTTTATCTAAAAGGTGGAAATGGTGGAGAAGCACCTCCTGTAACGACAGTAGAATATTGTACCGTTAAAAGTACAGCTTCTAAATATGAATGGATTGATCAGATCAAAATTGGTGGATTTACCAATACATCAGGTAATGATAATGGTTATGGTAATTATACAGATAAAGTCATTAATGTCCAAGCAGGTTCTACTTATGACATCACCTTAACACCAGGTTATAGCAAAAGTAGTTATAATGAATACTGGGTGATTTATGCAGATATGGATCAAAATGGCAAATTTGAGCAGAAGGAATTGCTTTTTGATAGTGGCTCTGGTCAAAAAGATGCTTTGAAAGGGAAAATTACTATTCCAAGTACTGCCCAATCTGGAAAAACACGTTTACGTATCCTAATGAAGTATAAAGATGCTGCTCCAATTTGTGGGGAGTTTAAGTATGGGGAGGCAGAAGATTATACCATTAATATTGAAGGCGGAACAGATGGTGAGCCAGATACAGGTGGGGATACGGTTGTCGAATATTGTGAGGGTAAAGGAAATAAAGCTACCCATGAATGGATTGCAGGTGTAGAATTGAATTCAATTGCTAATAAGAGTAATTCTAATAATGGTTATGGTGATTTTACTCACCTTTCTACCATCCTAGAAACCAATAATTCCTACCCAATTACCTTAACTGCTGGTTACAAAAACTCTGCTTATGGGGAATACTGGAAAGTTTGGATTGATTTTGACCAAAACGGACAATTTTCTACTCAAGAATTGGTATTTGATTCTGGTACTGGGGTGAAAAATGTGGCTACAGGAACGGTTAAAGTACCTGGTAATGCTAAAATGGGTAAAACTAGAATGAGAGTTACGATGAAGTATAAAGATGGAGCAACTACAGCTTGTGAACAGTTCAATTATGGAGAAGTAGAGGATTATAGCGTTGAAATCATCGGCGGAACTACTGGACAAAGTATTGTAGTAGAAATGGGAGAAGATGAAGGGGAAGAAAACGAAATCATAGAGAATGAGTTTTGTACCAATAGTGATTTAAAGATTGCCTTTGACTATGAGGCTGATGAGTTAAACCTAAAGTTTTCTAACTTGTCTACTGGCACCTTTGATGAAGTATTCTGGAGTTTTGGAGATGGTAGTATTTCTGAAGAACTCAATCCAACACATACTTATGCAGCAGAGGGGAGTTATTTTATTTCCTTTTCTGTATCAGATTCACAATCTGGTTGTATGACTACTTTTAACGGATTTATACATGTCTTTGACCAAAAAACAGAGCATCAACTGGAAATTAATCATAAGTAATCCTGTCAATAAAGTAATTCTAATTACTAGACAACAATTTTAATCACATAAACTTTTATCCAGCAGGCGATAAGTCATACTTATTGCCTGCTTTTCTTTTATACCAAGTATACCGTCAATAAATAAAAGTAAAAAGAATGTCAGAAACAATAATAAAATCATAAAAATTACTTCTTTTAACTCCTATTTGCTTTTTCCTTTTAAAACAATAAATTACACCATAAAGCTATAAAACGTAAAAACATCAAAAATCACCCACACTCCTACTAATCAAATCATTACACAACAAAAATAGACAAGATAAAAGGTTTAAAAAAGATTATACATTAAGAATTTAATCATTACTTAACTTGTATTTTCTTCCTAGAAATAAGCCATTCTAAAACACCTTAGCTACTGTCACTAAAAGGTCATGTTTAAAAACGACTATGGTTTAAATAAAAAAATAATCTTAGATTTGTAATAACATAATGAAAAGCACATACGATAGAATTTACTATATCTAATCTGTGGTTGAAATTAATTATCTGGATTAGAGAAGTCCCTTGCAAATTTTTTCCCCTAGTTACTTATTTCAAAATCCCCTTAGCCCCTATGTTATTTATTTATAAAGGTAAAATTTGAAAGGCTGCCCTAGATATTAAATAGTTAAAGTCTAATTTTTGGTTGATACATTTAATATTATGCAATTGTAAGAAAGTACAGTACAGCCTTTCTTTACTTACTTTTGTTTGGAGAAGCCCCCTTACCAAACCTTATATTACTAATTATAATGTAATAGGAAAATCCCTTACAAAACATTCTTTCATGAAATTTGAAAGACTGCCCTAGCGAAAATGCGAAAATCATTTTCTATTGAAACGCACAGTAACTTTGTTGCTGTGCTTTTTTTTTAGTCACTACTAAGATCAAACACAACTACTATAAACAGTATCAATAGTTACAATCCAAAAAACACTAAAACAAAAACTAATATTAAAAAAATGCATTAAAATTAAAAAAAGTTTATATTTTATTGTATATTTGAAGTAAGCCAATCAACAAGTTAATATAAATATTTAACACACTAAAATAATCAATGATTCACATACTCAAAACCTATTATAACTTCCAAACGATAACAAAAAAATAATCAATCTACAATCATTGCAAATAGCCATTACCCATTTTTTATAAACATACCACTACTTTAACTTTATTGGTTCTTTCAAGTTTCAAATAGCCTAATTAACAAAACAAACTGTACTCAAATAGTGTAGTCCAATATTTATAAAAATCGTACACCCACCATTCCTTCTTAAAAAGTTAAGAAAATTACAGAAACCAAGTAAACTTCCGACTCATCTATATCATATTCGTACTACTTTCAGTTCATAACAGCCAATTTAACCATCATTAATACAAATAAAGTTATTCTCAAAAAAAAAATCATGATAGTAAAAAAAACAACTTCCTCAAATCTAGATTTGGCCACACAATCTTCTTATTCTTGGTCTATAACAGATAAAAACAACAATAAATATGATTGGAAAGGTTTTTATACTGGTCCTTTAGTCTTAGAAGAAACCAAGGTTGATAGGCTTTGCCAAAAATTACTAGCCATTCCTCGCTCATCACTTTTAGACGTGGCTTCTAAAGAACTACGTCCTGTACCTTCTCTAAACTCAGTTGGCACCTCTATTATTTTACATTCTACTACACCAAGTCTTAAAACTTTTGATGGAGACTTTGATAAAATAAAAAAAGGAATTACCCCTTCTGATTATACTTCCTATAAAGAAGGCCGAGCTGTTTATTTGGCACAAAAAGGGGATTTAGCTGTAGGACGCATTCAACCTTGGCAAACAGCAGTAAAATTGTTTGAGTTATCCTCTATAGACCTCCAAAATACATCTTATTACTACCTTTCTCATGCATTATTAGCATTAGCAGAAAAACATCTGGAAACTCCTAATCCTGCAATCACTAAATTGATTCAGTTTATTCAAAATACTGATCAACCTGTTATTAGACTTTATTCATTAGAAGAAGAAATGCAAATCTTCTTAGTATGGTTGAAACGAATGGCAGGTTTAGACTATTTACTAATGGATGCCAATAGTCCTGAAGTTGCTAGAGATTGGAATCGTAAAAGCATCCTATTTCCAACTGTTGAATTGGCTGAAAAATTAAATGATACCATTCAAAACTGTACTCCTTATCAAATTCTAGCAGAAGAGTCAAAATATGCTTTATTACGTCAACAGCTCAACTGTCACTTTCCTGTTTTACCTGGTTATACCATATGTAGAACTCAAAAAAGTCTAGCTGAATTCATTCAGCAAACACATAGTGCAGCTAAGATGTTACAAAAGCGTTATGGTCTAAGCAAGGGCTGTTTGAAAGCATCTGATTCGGGAGATGGGGCAAGAATCACCCCTAATATCAAACTAGATAATATAGAACGGCTTACTGATTTAGCTACAAATGCCTATCAATATGGTGACGATTACATTTTAGAGCCACATATCACCTATTCTCAAATCAAGTACAATAATGAATTACTCAAAACTAGTCCCTCTGCTCATATTCGTTGGGGAGAAGTAGCACCAGGTTTAACCCTTCAATTTACAGAAGGTACTTCTTGGAAAGGGAATCTATATTTGGATGAGCAAACAGCTAAAGATTTCAATATTACAGAGGAACATTACCAGATAGTCAGAAAAACAATGAATCATTTATTGGCTGCATTTAAAGCCAATAACTTGGGCTTAACTATTGCTGGACTTGATTTTGCAATTGGTCAGATTGGTGGTTTTTTTGGTAATGACATTTTAATTGGTGTACAAGATCCTAATATATCTTTTAATGGGGCAGAATGTCTACGTGTCTTTTTAGAAAAAGCCTATCAGACTTCTCCCCAATCTTCAACAACAAAACTATATGGAGCTACTAGAGTTTTTAAACCAAGCCAAACTTGTACATTACCTGTTTTGCATGACTTAGCCAAAATTATAAGCCAGATTTCTAACTGTCATATTGAGGCTATTGCAGCTATTCCACAACGTTGGGGCATGATTGCAGCAGCTCATGAAGATACTAAAGTGGTTATGGAGGCAATACAATATATGAGTGATACACTCAATCAAAAAGGACTAATGGAATAATTCGACAAGTCTATCGACTAAGTAACAAGCAAAAAATAAATTAGGCATGTTTATTCGGTCAATTTTTTAGCTGTTACTTAGTCAATATTCTCGCTCCAGATCTACCACATTAATCAATTCCCTATCCTCTGTAAAACGAATCAGATTTTCAATCACCTCATTCCATCGTCTCAAATCACTCATTGGTGAGGCTCCTCGATGTGGAGACAAAACCACATTATCCAATTCATGAAATGGGTATTGATAAGGATATTTACGCCCTTGCTCATCTTTCTCTGGTCGATAATTATACCATACATCAATGGCAGCTCCTTGAATTTGGTGATTCAATAAGGCATCATATAAGGCTTTCTCCTGAATAATAGCACCACGACCAGTATTGACCAATAAGCTCTGCTTTCCCAAGTAAGTCAATTCCTCTTGACCAATCATCCCCTCTGTTTCTTCAGTATGTGGCAAAACAATTACCAAAATATCTACTAGGCGCAAGAAAGCTTCTAATTCACTAGGAACGAAAGTTTGAAGTGGCGTAGGAAATATTTCATTATCTGAATCCCAACTCGTTTTAAGTGCTGCAAAATTTAGTGGAAAACCCGATAATAACTGATGTACCTTTTGATTTACTGCTCCGTAACCCAACAAACCCAAAGTCTTTTCTCGTAACGGTATTGAAGCCCCTTCTTTATCTCCCAATCGCCATTTACCTTCAGACAACCAATTGTGATGTGGGACAATTTTATTAGTCAAACTCAATAATAAGGAAACTGTATGTTGAGCAGTAAAAAAAGCATTCCCATGCCCATTCACTAAAGTAACCTTTCGCTGTTGATTAATTGCCCTAAATAAAGGGATCTGATGCTTTACGCCCGCTCCTGGATTGATGAGCAAACGTAAATCCTTAGCAGCTTCCAATAAAGCTGTTGTAGGTCGCCAGCCAATCATAATGTGTACCCCTTCTACCAAAGGCAATAAATCTGCTTCTGTGAATGCAGTTGGTAAAATAAATTCAATTTGTTGTTGATAAGCTGCAATTCCTTCAGTTAAATGAGTCAAAAGTGCTTCGGAAGGTTGGAATAAAAATAAAACACGCACAATAGTTTGCATAATTCTTTTTGTCCAAAATAAAGATTTTTCAGGAGTATTTAGCATTTCGGAGGCTAAGAACAATAAAAAAGACAGGGGTTATTCCCCTGTCTCAGATAGCTACTTCAGATAATTTGGGAACACGAAAATGGTGAGCTAAAATGTTCCCTGTATCAAAAATCACATTATTTAATTCTTTAATAGTTTTTAAAATATATTGCATAGAATAGGTAGATACACTAACTCTACTTACTATACAGGAATGATAAAATAATGCTTTTATTCCCTCCTGCTTCTATAAGGAACGAGTGAAAAATAAGTGTGCAAGTTTGGTTAAGGAAATTTAACACTAGACGAGGTAAAAAACATAGACAATGCAACGCATCAGCGAGGCTTTTTGAACAAAGTATAGAGTTAAATTTATCAATCAAAATGGTACAATTATTTTTTGACTGTTCTTAAGCGACTAGACATAAACGCCTACAAAATTGGCATACATTATATCGTAATGTATACACTAAAAATGATTAGCAAATAAGCGATTTATTTTATAATAGTATTATAAATAGTTGTTTTAAAGTCCTATAGTAATGGTGTCAAAATAAATTGTCCATCAATTTGCTCAAACTAATGATACCTTCCATTTTTCCACCATTACATTAGGAGATTATGTGATTACTTACAAATAAAAACCATTGATTTCCAATCAAGTAAGAAAAAAGAGCTTGGTTGCTGAATAATTAGTAGTATCTGATTTCCTCTAGTAATACAATGTTAAAAAATATGAATATAATTGAGTTTTGTGTGTTTCTATAAGTACTAGAAAGTCTTTTCTAATTTATTTTTTACTTGCCTATACAAACACACATTGATGTAAATAGTGATTCATTGCTCACTACTTTTTATTTATATTGTTTAATAGTTTTCAAAAAATCCTAGCCATTACATACCATGCAAGTATATTGACTAGGATGCGGCTTACAAACAATAAGCTTATAAAATATACAGCGTAATAAAGAGACACACAATTGTTTTAATAGTATAGTTAACTTACATGCAATTAATCATATAAGTCTATTTTAATTGAAAGCAACAATACATAAGTGATATGAGAGCTTGGGTTCTGGTTTTTTAACTTTATATTTAAGTGCTATTATTTAGGCACAATAAATGACCAGGCAAACGATCAAGGGCAAAGAAACATTGATATTGTTTATGAATAACTTTGATTTTACTAGTATTCCCCAATTATTGTAAAAGTGATTTACATTTACAATGCAAAGATATTTTCAATAGCTTACTGAAACTAGCGCAAATCTACGGTTTTACAAAAACACGTATTTCTACGTATTTATTCAAGTATTTCTACGTATATCATTTCGCATAAAAAATATAGCAATACATTATCAAATATTAATCAAAACAATAAAAAATACGTTCAAAATTATTTAATTCCATAAACTATATTTGGCCTTTACTTTTAGCTAAGAATATTTTACCTTTAAATTCCAATTGAAGCTTGATATAAATCAGATGAATATCTTAGTATTATACTTACTATAAATTTCTAAATAACGTCTATTCTATTGTCATTTTTATTAAATTATCCAACATTTACAATAACAAACACTTCCATTATACTAAATAACCCTTAGTCAGTACAAATCGAACGCTTAATAACTACTATTGAAGACTAAGTTTCATCCTTTTTATGCTCTAATTATACATTAAATAAATTACAACTTATATGAGAACAAAAACGAAATTTGACGGAAGTGAAGGCTCCTTTATTTCTTTAGTGGAAGCCAAAGCTAAAACAAGAAGACATAGAGCCAAAATGTCTCCTAAAGATCTTAAAGCTTTTTTCTTCGGTAAAGACAAACTGAAAGAAATTTTAAATCAAAAAGACTGTGTAGGCCTTCGGGTTTATTACGGAGCTAATGCAGATCAAACTCCTGAACTTGTTATCGTTGGTGTTACAGAAGACATGAATGATATAAGTACTAAAATCTTAGACCGAGCCTTTCCATGTCCTCCTTACTGTCATAAGGAAGAAAATAATAAAGGTCTAGGCTAAATCATATAAACAAATCATAATCAACTAACTAAGTAACAGTAAAAAAACAAATTCCTTGTTTTGATTGACTAATTTAATCCTATACTTCGTTAAAAAGCCTCGCTGATGTCCTGCATAGCCTACGTTTTTGCCTCGTCTAGTGTCAAATTTGCCTAATCAAAATCGGGAATTTATTTTTCACTCGTTACTAAGCCTTTTATAAATGCTTAAAATCAAAAAACTACATATGATAAACAACCTTTAAACATTTAAGCCATTACGTTGTGCAAGTAATATATCTAATTATTTCTTAAAATTATCTACATTAGTAAAAATATTACTTGCACATCTATGATGGATTACTTAGCTTATATTGCCATTCTATTTACACTCGTACCGATAATCATTGGTGGTTATAAAAAAGTATACCAAGATTCATTATTACGATACATATGGCTATTACTTTTGATTTCTTTGGGAATAGATTACTTGACGTATCTCATGCGCTTAAACCAACAAAGTACTCTTTTATACATCAATATCTATGGTTTATTAGAATTGGGGATACTGAGTTATGTCTGGTATCAATTATTTCATTCTAGCATTATTCAGAAATTTATTATACCAACAGTTATTGGTTTGAGTATCATTGCCTGTTTAGACCTTTTTTATTGGAGTGGTCTTAATCAAATGAATGTTATTTCACTTGGTTTCAATTGTGTATTTATGTGTTTGTGTGCTTTACTCTATTTCAAAGAGTTACTCAACAAACCTGAAATGACCCAATTAAGTAGCTTTCCTTTCTTCTGGATTGTTGCAGGCTTACTTTTTTTCTTTGCAGGCAGTTTCACCCCTTTCATTAGTTGGAATTTTATTCATGCATCTGGTCAACAAATTTTTTTATTTGTCTGGTCTTTACCCACTATTGCTAAAATCATTCTACATATATTTATTAGTATTGGTTTTTGGCAGTATGCTCCTAAAAGTACTTTGTAATTGGATACCTTTAACAACATACCAGCCATTATTTACATCATTTTTGGTGTAGCAGTAACTTTTGCCCTACTTGCTCTATTTATCATCCTATTTTTGATGTTTCACTATCAAAAAGTCATCAAACATCAAATGGAAATAAGAGAGCTGGAACAGAAAAAACAAAAAGACTTGCTATCTGCAACATTAGCTACCCAAGAAAATGTACGCAAACGTATTGGAGCAGATATTCATGATGGTATAGGTCCTTTGTTGTCTACCTTTAAACTATATTTCAACAATTTGCAATATGCTACCGATCAAACTAAATTTGATGCTCAAATAAAGCAATTGAATGGTGAATTGGATGATATTATTCAGCAAATAAGGACGGTATCTAGAGAGTTAGTACCAGCCGTTTTAATGGAGTTTGGTTTAGTCGCAGCTATAGAAGATGTATGTGAAAAAATAGATCGAGCAGGTACCATTAAAGTACATTTCGATACCAATGTAGAACAAATCACCATTGACCAAACTACTGCTCTACACCTGTATCGTATCGTACAAGAACTCATCAATAATACCATTAAACACGCTGAAGCCAATGAATTAGCTGTTGATTTGAATAAAAGAGGACAGACCTTATCCATTCAAGTTGCCGATAATGGAAAAGGCTTTCCTATGAATGCAGCAGGACAAGCAGATATTCAAAGGGCAGGCTTGGGGATTAAAAATATTAAAGCTCGTGCCAGTCTTATTGATGCTGAATTTTCTATACATACTAATCAACCCAAAGGCAGTTTAATGAAAATCCACTATCTTTATTAATCGCTCCTCCTAATATTTATTACTATGGGTATCCAACTTGCTATTGCTGACGACCATCAATTATTTAGAGAAGGACTTCGTACTATTATTAATGCTCAATCTAAGCATCAAGTGATTATAGAAGCTTCAAATGGACAGCTACTGATTGATCAATTGAAGGAAAAACAAGTAGATGTGATTTTAATGGATCTAAAAATGCCTGTCTTAGATGGTATAGAAGCGACTAAACTGATCAGCAAAAAATTTCCTGATATTAAAATCATTATTCTCTCTATGCATGAAGATGATAAATTCATCCTACATATGCTAGAACAGGGTGCTAAAGGCTATTTACTTAAAAATTGTGATCCAAAAGAATTGGTTCAGGCTATAGAAACAGTTCAGGAACAGGGTTATTATTTTAATGACCGAGTTTCTAGAGCTATGTTGGGCAATATTAATAAAAAATCAAAGCAAAAAATTAGACTTAAAAATGTACCCAATTTAACGAATAGAGAAATACAAATATTAAAATTGATTTGTGAAGGGTATACAAATGCTGAGATTGGACAAATGATCTTTTTATCTACTAGAACGATTGAAGGACATCGACAAAAACTTATTGACAAAACCAATGCAAAAAATACAGCAGGTCTAGTAGCCTATGCATTTAGACATGGTTTGGTAGAGTAAAAAATAAAAGCCCCCTATCTAAGCTAATAAATAGAGGGCAAAGTTTTGGTTGTGGTGGGTATGTAAACAATAT
>JAHDFT010000048.1:12174-16932 GCA_020628015.1 Bacteroidota bacterium | reverse complement strand
CTTCTACCAATCCAATAGCCACCACATTATTCATCATATCCATTTTGACATCATAACCTACAGCATCATAATCGTAGCTTCCTAGAGTGCGTGTCCAGAGTTGTTGCCCATTTTGGTCGTATAGTGAGGTGAATATGTCGTAGTATCGGTTGTCTGCATTGCGACGACTGATAAGATAGCTCGTATTGGAGGTGTATATATTGTCAAAGGAGCGGACTCCCCACCAGCGGCCTGTGGTGGCGTTGTAGGTGTTGAGGATATAATTGCATATATTGGAAGATCTGGCATTATTGGATTGACCAGTGTTATTGTCTGCTCCGAAGCATTCTGCACCACCATCGTCAAGTTCTGTGCATTCTGAGCCTTGATCCCAAGTACCACCTAAGTCGTTACAGGCAGCTTCTGTTATGGGGCTTTGGCAGCTTGTGGAGTCGATTAGGCAACAGCCTAGGCAAGAGGGAGTATTAATGGGTTCGTTAATGCAGCCTGAGCCATCTATAGCACAATAGTCATCTGTGCAAGGATCGCCATCATCACAATCTATAAGAACGCATTCTCCATCAATGCACTCATTACAAGAAGAGTTTTTTCCATTAGGGTTTGGTAAACGGGGGCAGTCACAGCATTCATCTATAGGTTTAAGTACTCCTCCACAACATCTCTGTATTAATGGATCATAGCACTGACCATTGCAACACATCTCTTTAAGAGTACAACAATTTGCTCCACACGTTCTTTCTGGTGGACATATACAATTTCCATCATCACATATTTTGTTTTGGTTTATCTGTCCTCGACACTGACTTCGTTTTATCATTGCACATCCAGCATTCATCTTGCAACATACTATGGGGTCAGGAATACACTCCCCTTCTTCACAAAATGTGTTAGGAGGACAGTTATTATCTTGAACATTATTTCCAGGATCAACACAAATACCATTTATACATTGAAAATTATTACAATTAACAGTTCTTATACTATTATCACCAACACAATAATTTATTATCCCATGTTGAGTACAATCTAAATGAAGTTCATCTGGGTCGTTATTCTCATCATTTAGATCACATGTGCTACCTACACACCCTCTATTATTAATAATTATTTTATTATTGATTTTAATAGTAGGAGACACATTAATACTATCCTCTTTCACTACTGATATATTATTTCTTAAAGCTTCATAAATATAATCCTTGTGTATTGTTTTTTTATCATATTTATAATTGCCTAAAAGATAATCAGATAACTTTTCAGGATAATGAGTATCAATCATCAACTGTCTCATATTTTCCTTAACCTCCTCTTCTCCATGCATACTAATAATATTCCCATTTTCATCTTCATGAGCAATAAAGTTCAAACAAAAATCTATTCTATCCTCAAATTCCCTCACAATAGGAATAAGCTTTTTCTCTGCCTCAATTGCATAAGGACAATGACTCATGACAAATAAATCTAGTGTAATGGTTTCATTCTCCTCTAATGCTTGAATAATTTCTTGTCTTAAAGGATCTTCTTCCTCTATTTCTTCGGCTTGTACTATTGTTATAGAACAAGCAAGTAGTAGGATTAAAAAACTAAATACTGAATAAACTTTCAATATATTCCAGCCCAATAACCAGGGCTGTCTTGTTTTGTCTTTCATAATTAAATTTGTTAAAAGATTGTGAAATAGGTGTAGGAGCAAGTAAGGAGAGAGATAAAATGATGTAAAGACATAATTTCCCCAGCTCACTAATAAATATTTTTACTAATGACAAAATGCTTTATGGGTGGTATATATACCTGATGTGTATTGGGAGAATTATGGAGGGTGGACTAGTAGCTTTGCTATATAGCTTACAAAATTTGATCTATCTCAAATGTAATTCACTTCCTTTATTATCCCACAGCAGAAAAAATCAAAAAAAACCATTTTTTTGTTCAAAAATTAACTTTAGTATAAGGAAAAATAAAATTTAATAATCTGAAAATGAATAACTTGTATAATAATTAATGACTAGGAAGGTGGTCTTTTTTTAGGCAAGAAAAAAATGAAATTTCAAGTCTTTTTTCTAAAAAATTAAGCTCGAACAAAAAATTATACAAAAAAGGGTAGGCATTCTACGAAAAAAGTCCTATATTTATGTCACTTAGGAGCGCACTTTTTATTAAGTGATGCATCCCGCATAGGCAGGCTTTGACCTGCCTATATTTTTTTATGGATACTTGCAACTTGTATTTGATCTAGTGCTTACCATTAACACTTTTAGGTAATTTTAATCCCTCCAAATTCCGATCATCAGGAATCACCTCACCAAAAGTCGTTTCAATCGGTAATAAACCTGCCCAGATGGGTAATTCATAATCTGCTTTTTCATCTTTAGCTGGACCAGTACGGATTTTGGCGGAGGCTTGTTCAATGTCTATGGCAAGGACTGTTGTCGCTTTCATTTCTTTTTCATTGGGTTCTCGTGCTTCATCCCAGCGACCTTTGAGGATATTTTCGGTAACGATGTAAAGACCATCCATTTTTTCTTGTCCTTCGGCTAATCGGACGCTTCCATAGACGGCTGCGGAACGGTAGTTCATAGAGTGGTGGAATAGGGAACGGGCTAGAACAAGGGCATCTACATGGGTGACACTTAGACAAAAGGAGGCACCTGCTTGTAAGGCTAATAATAAACGACTCTTAGTAGATCCATGAATGTATAAGGTATCATCTTTTCGACCATAAGCGGTAGGAATGACATAAGTTTGCCCCTCTAAAATAAAAGCAATATGACAAAGGAAACCTGCATCTAGGATTTCATAAACGGTTTCCTTATCATAAAATCCTCTCTTAGGAACCCTGACTACCTTATTGCGTTTATTAATCTCGAATTCTTTCATTCTTAGACATTGAAAATAGTGATTGAAATAA
This sequence comes from Bacteroidota bacterium, assembly GCA_020628015.1. Lineage (GTDB taxonomy): Bacteria > Bacteroidota > Bacteroidia > Chitinophagales > UBA2359 > JAHDFT01. The sequence continues at coordinate 14,024 of JAHDFT010000048.1, read as the reverse complement.
TGTTTCCAGTGTCTAACACATTGAAAGGGGGTTAATGTTCCCGAATGAGTCCCATTCCCATTAGCCAACAAAAGGTCATGCTGCCTACTTGATTTAATAATGGTGCGTCGGCTTGCATAATGGCGAGGTAAAAAACGAGTAAAGACAGGCAAAAGACACGCCACCAAAAGGAAGGATGTTGCCAAGTTTGGAAGAGCCAGAAAATGAGTAAAAAAGAGAAGAAACAGAAGCCTAATAAACCTGTTATGCCCCAATAAAATAGAAATTGATGATGGATATTGACTGGAATCTGCTGGTTCGCCTCTTCATATAGACTTTTCATTTGTTGGCGAATGTCTCCTGTGCCTACACCAAAAAGGAAATTTTGTTGAATAAGGGTCCAATTGTATTTCCAAGAAACAACTCGTCGGACGGAGGTGAAATGTTCGTAGTTTTTACCTTCTGGTCCTTGTTTAAAATACTGTTCTATTTCATAAAATAATTGATTGTAGCGTTGTCCAACTTCAGGGACTGTTTTAAAGGTGGCATAGGGTGTGCCTACAGAGAAGGCAAACAAACCCACAGATAAAACCATAAAGGACATTTTTTTGCCAATACGATCTACTAGATAAGGATGTAAAAAGTATTGATAGGCCCCTATAATCCAAATAATTAAGGCTGCTAATAAACCTAATTGACCTCCACGACCGCCTAATACTAGAAGGGAAATGAGTAAAAAAGTCGCACAAATCACCATATACCAACGAAAACCATCCTTGCTTGCCAGCCACATTAATACCAAGACTGCCAAAGCCAATAAATAACTCAAAGTCAATCGTTCAATAAAAGGGCTGTAGGCTCCAAATAGGGAGTTAAAGCCATGTTGGTTTTGATAGGGGAGGAGGAATTGACATTGATCGGTGATTTGAATCAATAGAGATTCGGGTAACCAATGTCCAATAAGAATAAAAATGCCAGAGAGCGTAGCAGCCCATACAAAATAGCGGAGGTAGGATCGAAAATATCGTTGAACAATCTGGTGATTGATCCACAGAATAATCGGCAGGCTTAGAAAACTGTGTTGTAGAAATACAAAATGCCAACCAGAGGCTTTTTGTTCCGTATATAGCATCCCCAATAAATAGATAAAGAACATGCCTGTGAATAGTAATACACCAGGTTTTTGCTGTAAAAATGCTTGAAAAGTCTGCTTATTGATTTGAATTAAGGATAAAAACAAAAGCAAGATCACAGCACAAGAGGCAACTGCTTTGGAGAAAGGCAAAGCGATAACCATAACCACCAGTAAGCCATGTACCAATGGATGCATGAATGCAGTATTAAAGAAAGTATGGTGTAGTGTAGTTGGTTTTGTCAAATTTGGTTTGGTTTGGTGATATACTATTAACTATTGACGATATTTAGATGTAGGAGGTTGTATGAGTTTAATTTAACCTACCATTCCTTAACATTGCTCCTCTTTTTTCTCCTTCTCCACCAACTCCCCAAAAAAATCCGCCTTATCTTCCCCCTCCCGATCTATACAAGGAAAATCCTTTTCCACCAATAAATGTAAATAAGTATTTTCCTCAACCATATAAGTGTGTTCTAAACCAACCTGATCTGATTTGATCCAAGCCGCTGCCATTTGACTTGGAATACTTAACTTTAAGTATTGCGCTTCAAAAGTGGCGTGAAGATCATCAAAGTCATCTGCTATTACTAGGGCAAAAGTAAAAACAATACCTCCACCAAAATGCACCCTCGACTCAATAGCCCGATTGGTTGACAAATTGGCTAATTCTGATTTTCTTATTCGGATACGAATGCTATTATCGGTTGTTCGTAATTTCATATCATTCTTTTTTTGA
>JAHDFT010000048.1:0-12074 GCA_020628015.1 Bacteroidota bacterium | reverse complement strand
TAGATTGATCCAAAAGCTACAAAATAGAAAGGTACCCAAAAAAAATGTTATTTTACACTATTCTGAATGTATCTTTTTAGTCATATTCACTCAATATGAAGGATTTCCAACAGAACTGGTATTTTAATTGTTATATTTACTGTTTAGTAACAGCTAAAAAATAAACAACAATATAGAGCATTTATTTTTTACTTGACTTACTAATAAGAAAAGTAGAACTACTATTACTAGGTAAGATTTTAGTCTTACTATTTTGGAATAACTCAAACATATCGCACCAATTTAGTTATAAGTGATCAATACGATTAATAAATATAGAAACCAACTTTTTGTAGTTGCTGTATTGCTATTTATTCTTTCCTTTCCTATAAGACAATATGTAGAGAAAGGAGGAGAAATCAATACAGTACATAAGGAAGTCTGTAGCAAATTGGACTTTTTGGAAAAGGATTTTAAGGCTTTTGTAAGAGATCAAGGGCTATTAGAACGCTTAAATAATCAATCCTTCTCAGAAACAGAATTGCGTCAGGTACAGGCTAGACCTTATACTATTGCCCTATTTCGGGATGGACTGGTTCACTTTTGGAATGATTATGATATTGTACCCAATGTCCTCAAATTAGAGGAAATTCAGGAAGGAAAATCCTATCGAAAAATCAATAATGCTTATTATCAATGTATCAAACTACCCATTAGTTTAAAAGATACAACAGGTAATATCTATAAAGATTCCTACGCTTTTGCTTTCCAATTGATTCAATACGATTACGATTGGGAAAATAAATACCTCAAGAATAATTCCAGCGACTTTTTTAATATTCCTGATTACATTACAGTAGTAGAGAATAAAGTCAAGGAAGAAGAAGTTGATGTGAATGACCTTCCTATTAGCAATAAAGACAATAGTAGTTCTATTTATTTGCATGATAATAATGAAGATCCCAATTCCAATACAGGTGCTAATCTTATTGTTGCCTGTCTACAATTTCTTGGTATCTTAATTATTTTGCTCATTATTTATGCTATTGCGGAGGAAATCGCCATACAAAAGAGTGATATTCTTGGCTTTTTCCTACTAACAGTTAGCTTTGTATTGATCCGAGAAATATTTATCTCCCTCCAACATATACTCGAAATTCATCGTTTCCCAATATTTCAAGGTGATCCCTCGAATTTGCTGGTACATGTCTTTGGCTCGCTAGGAGATATGTTGATCACCTGTAGTTTCCTAGCTACAATCGTTTTCTTTTTCTATTATCGGGTCAATTTAGATACCTTAGAGGATACTACTGATGAAGAACAACAAGAACAAAGAGACCAAACAGCAGGAGAGTTTGCCCCAAGCTCCAATTTGCCTTTCAAAACCTTGTTTATTTATACAGGCATATTGGCTGTGGTTTTCCTTTTCTCTCTTGTTTTACTATATACCATAGAAGCATTAGTGATACACTTTAATGTTCAATTACATGTCCGAAGTGTGGTCATGTTTGATATTAATGCAATCGTTGGGTTCCTATGTCTATTTTTTGTCTGTATTAGCTTCTTTTTGGTTTGCCAAAAGTTTGGCGGTTATATCGAAAAACTAGACATTACCCTCTATGAACGGCTCATTTGTTTAGGCATTATTCTAGTACCTTATTTGACCTATATTGCCCTAAATGGTGAATATGTACATCTATATTTGGTCGTTGCACTCATCATTTTTACCCTTTTCTCCAAACAATTTTACCTTACTAATAATATTTCCACTTCCTTAAAAGAAATATTCGGTTGGAGCTTGTTATTCTGTCTATTCGTTGGCTTAATCATTATTCAATATGAACAAGTCAAGGAAACAGAAAACCGAATCCTTTTTGCTGAAGATCTCAATTCTAATACAGATCAACAGGTTATTTATTACTTAAAAGGGCTTAAAGATTCGATATTGAATGATCGGGTGGTGAAAGTATATATGAATCGACCTTATTTGCCTAGTCACGAATTGGTAAAGCGAATCAAGCATAAATATATTGGGGAACATTTCAACGCCTATAAGGTAGATATTTTATTGTTTGATCGTAGGGGAATTGCTTATAAATATGTCAAGAATAATGTCAAAGAGGTCAATCAAGAAGCCTATTTGTCAAAACTAAAACCTACACAGTCCATTCCTGGTAGTAGTTATGTTTTTCAAGATGTCGCAGCCGAGAAAGGTAATTTTGTGGATTATGTGGTTAAAATTCCTTTATTTAGTCGATATACACTTCAAAATGAAGGTTTTGTCATCATTGAGGTGGCTTCTCGATTCAATGGATATGTTAATAATGTATATCCAGAGTTATTGGTGCCAGGTAAATATCGAGAGAAATTAGACTATAGCTTTGCCGTATATAATAATGATATTATTGTGCAAAGAAGTGGGGATTATTCTTACGAAAATAAACTAAATCCTCCACTAAAAAGTGAGGAGTTGATGAATTTTATTAATTATAACAACTACTCTCACTTACATTACAGAAATAAAAAGAACAATCAAAAAACAACGATTGTCAGTTATAAAAAGAACTTCCTTTATAAATTATTATCCTTAGTAGGTTTCCTATTTTGCTTTGCAGCCATTTTATTTTTAATTGCCTTGTATCTAAGACGCTTAGTAGAGGCGAGAAATCAGGATTTTTCAATCAAAATGGCTTATTTCAATTCACTAAGCAGCAAAATCAACCTATTTATCATCGCTTTGACCCTAGCTTGTTTCCTGACCATAGGCGGCATTACAGTTTATTATTTCTCAGTACGTACTGAAAGGGTAGCGGAGGAGAGCTTGATCCAAAAGGTCAATGAAATTCAAACGGTCATTAGTAATATTATTTCTGATCAAGAAAAAGGCATTGGAGATAGTAAGATTGGATTTAATCGACAAAAATTACAAAAGGAAATCAACTCCCTATCAGATACCCATTCTACAACCATTAATATTTATGATGTGAATGGGCATTTGGTCAGTTCTTCATTGCCTATTATTTTTGAGAAGGGCTATATTGCTGACAAAATGCATCCTAATGCCTTTTTTGAAATGGCTCGAAAAGGGCAGAGTCGATATTTGCAGAATGAAAAAATTGGGGAATTGAGCTTTTTGGCTGTATATGTCCCGATTAATAATGAGAATGGAACGGTTGAAGGCTTCCTTAATATTCCTAATTTTGATCAAAGAGAACAAAGACGAAGTGAAATTTCTAACTTTATCGTTGCCCTACTTAATTTCTACCTCCTCTTTTTCATTATTAGTAGTGGTTTTGCCCTATTAATTGCAGATTCTATTACCAGACCATTAAAACTCATCCGAGAAAAACTGAAGAATATTAAATTGGGACAGGTCAATGAAATTATTGATGAAGGAAAAAGCCTTGAGTCGGATGAAATTGGGGAATTATGGCGAGTATATAATGAAACGATTATTCAATTGGATGAGAGTGTCAAGAAATTGAGACAATCAGAAAGGCAGTTTGCTTGGCAGGAAATGGCTCGTCAGGTGGCACATGAAATCAATAATCCACTAACCGCTATGAAGCTTCGATTGCAGTTCCTACAAAACTCCTTTAAAAATGGACATCCGAATATAGAAGAGTTTGCCACCAAAACCTCCACCACATTGATCGAGCAAATCGATTCTTTATCAAGGATTGCTTCCCACTTTTCAGAAATTGCTAAAATGCCTGATCCAAATAAGGAAGTCTTGGATATTAATATGATTATTGATAATGTAGTGAATTTGAATGACAAAATTGATGGGGTGAAGATTTTTAAATACCTCCCTCCTGAAGAATGTCATGTATTTGTTGATAGAGATCAAATTCTAAGGGTATTTAATAATCTAGTGAAGAACGCCATTCAAGCAATTCCTGATGACCGAGACGGGATCATTATCGTATCTGTCAAAAAGAAGAGTACATTTGTTATTATCGGGGTCATTGATAATGGTATTGGTATTAGTGATGAAAAGAAGGATAAAGTGTTTATGCATAATTTTACCACCAAAAATTCTGGTTCTGGTATCGGCTTGGCTCTATCTAAAAGAATGATTGAAGAAGCAGGCGGCCGTATCTGGTTTGAATCAACACTCAATAAAACAACGACTTTCTTTGTACGTCTGCCATTACATAAAGGAGGAAAGGGACAAAATGGTATTTTGCAAGGTTCTTACCAACAAAGAAAGAAAACATCTACGCTTAAACAATGATAAAAGACTGTATTAAGTAACAGCTAAAAAATAAAACCTTCATTTGCTTAATGCAGTCTTTCTATGATAGAATCCTTTTGCTTTTCTAAATGTCCTGATAATCAGATAATTATAGTCATCTTTCTTCCATTCCTAGACAAGTATTTTTCCGATACTCCTCGTTTTTTGTCCTGTGTTTTTTAATACTATATTTGTATATTTGGGATTGTAAACAATTTATACCTTTAATCGTGTGTCTTTCATGTATCCCCTATAAATATATTTTCTATTTATTTGAAAAAAACACTTCCACTAATTGCCTTGAGTTGAAAATTTCTAGGTAAAAACCAAACAAAATAGTAAATTTGATGTTTGACAAAATAATGATGAAGAAATAAGCTATTCAACAGATAAATAACTACCTGCATATCAATTGATTGTATTGCAATTGCAACAAATGGAGCCTTGACTAAATGATATTCATTTTTGCTTATGTAGCATTTTTTATAAATTAATTGATTGGTAATTAACTTATTTTTTGTCATTCCTAGTACAACAACCCACACTTTAATATTGATAGTCAGCCCTGTATTAACGTATTTTCAAGAAAAAGTAATAAATTTACTAGCTATTTCATCCTAAAGCTTCTTTTTTCTTTTGTTGCGATTGTTTTTACAATAAAAATTGAACAAAAGCAAGTTTCTCCACTCCAACAACACTCATTCGAACAACTGATCTAACTTCTGATTTCTACAATAAATAATAGTGAAATCACTATTGCCATCTTATCAACAAAAGAACGAACATACACTATGAAAAAAATTGCCTTTTTTACGCTTTTAGTTGGTGCAATTGCATTAACTTATGTAATAACAAATAATAGTTTCTTTAAACAGTCATCAATAACTGGGAAAAGTCTCCCCGAGCAACATCCCAAGATTTATGGTGCAATGAAACATTATCATGAATTTGCCAAAAATCAACATACTGGTAAAGTTGAAATAAAAGACATTATGACTTCTAGGAAAGCCGTAGTGGAAACCAGTAAGGAAAAATCAGCTTGTAGTGATGGAACACAAGATATACTTTGGGAAGGTATGGGGCCAAATAACGTTGGTGGTCGTACCCGTGCTTTATTAGTAGATAAAGATGACCGTAATTTATTAATAAGCGGAGGCGTTGGAGGTGGTATTTATGTATCTAAGGATCGAGGCGAGAATTGGACTCCCTATACAGGAGAAAATTATGAGGTGTTTGCACCTGTTAGATCCGTTGCTCAAAGTGCAGATGGAAGTATCTATGTAGGAACGGGAGAATTAATTGAAGATGGAATAAACTATGGTGCCTATACCAGTAAAACACCTGGATCAGGTGTTTGGAAATCAACCGATAGAGGTAATTCTTTTCAACTATTAGAAGCAACTGACCCAGGATATTTTAGTAATCGCTCTGATGTTCGTAGTGGAGAATGGGCGTTTATTATGAGTATTGCTACACACCCTACTGATCCAAATATCTTGTTTGTAGGTACTAATAGAGGTTTGTATAAATCAACAGATGCAGGAGCAAGTTTCCAGAAAATGGATAATGTATTGTCTGCTAATGGTATTGTCTATGAAGTAATTTATACTAAAGAAAACAAAGTATATGTGCTACAAGGTGCTTCTCTATTTAAATCAGATGATGGAAATACTTTTGTAGACATTACAAATAATCCTGGTTTGGCTATGCACGTAGGACATAAGCGTATGGCTATATCTCCAACTGATCCGAATCATATCTATATAGTCACGCAACAACGCATAATAGGAAATGTACTACATTCTAGTGATGGTGGGGAAAGTTGGGAGATTATAGGAAAAGGTGGAGATGGCTCTTTCAATCCTTGTGCTGGATTTGGGCAATGTTGGTTTGATTTAGCTCTAGCGGTCGATCCTGCCAATCCTGAACGTATATTGCTTGGAGGTGTTTTTCTTTATTCTTGGGCAAAGGATATTGGATGGACACAATTAGATGATTATGATGGTGGCTCAGATAATCCACAAGATTTCTATTATATCCATCCAGATAAACACGAAATTGTTTTTGATCCACATGATCCTAATAGAGTTTACATATTAAGTGATGGAGGAGTGACTCGTTCTGATAATGCTGGAGATATTCGACCATTTTTCCGAACGGCAAACAAAGGATATGTTACCACACAATTTTATGGTGTAGCAGCTACTTATGAAGGACAACCTATTGCAGGAGCACAAGATAATGGTACAAGTTATATAGATTTTGCACAAAATACCATCTTATCTGCGGATCATGTACTAGGCGGTGACGGTGGTTATACTGCTGCTTCTTTATTTCAACCTAATATTCTTTTTGCCGAATCCCAAAATGCGAACATGGGCCGTTCGTCTAATGGAGGAGAAGGGTTTTCTCCTTTCTTTGACCAGAATATTAGTGAAGATATGTCAGGTAGTTCCCCTTTCATTACTAGCTTTTTCTTATTTGAAAACTTTAATGATTATGCATTTAAAATTAGTGATACCCAAATAGGTTCTTTCTTTACTGGTGGAAATTCTGGTAATTTGTGGATGGCTCCTGATATACTCAATGTTTCTCATGTACCTGTATGGGAAAATTTAGGATCATTTGGGCTAGGTAGACCTTTGGGAGATGTAAGTTTCTCTAGTGATGGAAGTAATCTATTTGCTTGTTCAAGAAGCGGAAATATCCTTAGAGTAAAAGAATTGAATCATGAGGTGGATCCACAAAGTAAGGCACTAATTGATCGTAGCTATAAAAGTCTTACTTTTACTGATCCTGCTTTTGAAGGACGTACTACTTCTGGTATTGCCATGCATCCTAATAACCCATTAGGCGAAGTAATCATAACTGCTGGAAACTATGGTAATGGAGAATACATCTGGATTTCTCAAAATGCCAATAGTCAGCCTAATCAAATTGAATTTGAGTCTTTACAGAAAAATTTACCTCCTATTCCAATTCATGATGTACTTTTAAATCCACTAAGTGTGGAGCATTATGTGATAGTAGCAACAGAGCAGGGGATATGGAGTTATAATAAAAATGAGGATTGTTGGAAGGAGCAAAATCAAGGAATGGGAAGATTACCTATACATCAAATTATTCTTGTTCCAATGCGTGATGTTGCTTGTCCAGTACTTTATGCAGGGACTCATGGTAAAGGAGTATTTAGATCAACCGTATTTGCCAATCCGATTCTTTGTGATGTAGAACGCTACTGGACAAGATTTGCTAATACGGAACAAAATGAAAATCTAGAAAAGCAAGTCAAGGTATATCCTAATCCTGCTTCAGATTTCTGTACTGTTGATATTGATTTAACCAAACCTACTAAAAATTTAAAATTGACTATCTTTAATCTTAATGGACAAGTAATGAATGAGGTAGATTTGGGTGATCAACCAGCAGGAAAACTGAGTCAAAACTTAAACCTGAATGGATTAAGTGCAGGTAATTATATGATTTATGTTTTTTCTGATGACTTAATTACAACCAAGCAATTAGTAGTGATAGACTAGTGATAGATCAGCACTAAAGTCGAACAGAATATTTTGCTCGGCTTTAGTGCTGTTCCACCACTTAAATGATGGATTAAAATATAGTTGATTGAAAGACAATAACTTGTTTTTTCCACATTTATATAATAAATAGAATGGAGAATAGGAATACTCCCAATCATTACTTAACTTGATGATGAATTGGCGAATAGAGGTAGTGATTGTGCTATGTAATAGTAAAATATCATACCTCATATTAGTTATAATTGGTATGATTTAAGTAAAATTAAATTATTAAATATAAATATATTAAAATTAAATTGACACACATGAAAAAAATTTTACCAATAGCTATATTATTGCTTTTGGGAGGGTTAGCCTACTATAACTTTTCCTCTGTAATAAATAGTGATTCAAAGTCTTGGACTGCAAAAAAAACTTATCAAACTTTTTTTGATAAGTACCCGTCTTTAGAAGACATTTATAAAGCTAAAGGTGATCGCTTACCTAGTTTTATGGGTGCTAAATTACATTGGGACGAATTTGCAGCAAATGCCAAAACAGGCGAAGTAAATGTTAAAGATATTTTGGAATCAAGGAATCAAGTAGCTACCTATGATTTGAATAAATCTGCTTGTAGTGAATCTTCTCCTGATTTTGCTTGGGAAAGTATGGGGCCTAATAATGTGGGTGGACGTACTCGTGCTTTATTGGTAGATAAAGACAATCAAAATTTATTAATTAGTGGTGGTGTGGCTTCTGGCGTTTTTGTATCTCAAGATAGAGGTGCCAATTGGACAGGATATAATGACCCTGAATACAAATTAAATATTCCTGTAGCATCTATTGCTCAAACAACAGATGGAACTGTTTATGTAGGAACAGGTGAATACTTGGTCAATCAACCCTATGGTTTTTCTACTGTTACGCATGTGCCAGGTACAGGTCTTTATAAATCTACAGATAGAGGAGCATCCTTCTCTTTATTAGAAGCCTCTGCACCAGGTAACTTTTCTGCTACTGTTCAAAATAGTGAATGGGCATTTATTATCAGTCTAGCTGCACATATTAGTGATCCAAATACTTTATTTGTAGGAACTAATAGAGGTTTGTATATTACAACTGATGCAGGTAACTCATTTACCAAATTTTCAGAGAGTAATGGATTTTCTGGAAGTAATTCTGCGATATGGGATGTTTTTCATACATCTAATGGTAAGTTATATGTGTTAACTGCAAATAATTTATTTATGTCTTCAGATGATGGGCAGTCTTTTACAGATATGACTAATAATCCTGGCTTAAATCTCAGTTATCCCAATAGAAAACATTTGGCGGTTTCTCCTTCTGATCCAAATTATCTGTATATAGTTACTTCTATAAATAGAAATCTTTCTACAAATACTCTATTAGAAAGTGGTTATGCACTTGGTAGTGTTATGCAATCAAAAGATGGAGGGCTAAGTTGGGAAGTCATTGGAAAAGGTGGATCTCAGCAATTTGATCTTTGTGGGATAGGTAATGGCTCTCAATGTTGGTATGATCTCGCAATTACTGTTGACCCAATAAATCCAGAACGGATATTTTTAGGTGGGATTCTCCTCTGGTCTTGGACTGAAGGTAAAGGTTGGATACAATTAGACGATTATGATTTTGGAACTGACAATCCACAAGATCCTTATTACCTGCATCCAGACAAACACCGTATTGTATTTGACCGACATGATCCTAATGTCATGTATGTGCTTTCTGATGGCGGTATTAGTCGCTCGGATGATGCACAAGAGGAAAGACCTACTTTTAGAACTTTCAATAAAGGTTACAATACTGCTCAATTCTATGCAGTTGCAGCAACATATGCTGGACAGGTGCTAGGAGGAACGCAAGATAATGGTACCAACCTAGTGGATTATTGTCAAAATTCTTTCTTGTCTGCCGAAGGAATTAATGGTGGAGATGGTGCTTATGTAGAGGCTTCTAAATTCAAGCCTAAAGTGATGTTTGCAGAAAGTCAATTTGCCAATATGGGACGTTCTTCTAATGGAGGAGAGTCATTTTCTCCTTTTTTCGATCAAAATATTGCAGCAGATATGAATGAGGAAGATGGAACAGCTCCTTTTATTACTTCTTTCTTTTTATTTGAAAATATAATTGAAGCCAGTTTTAATCAAATACAAAAAGCCACATTTTTTACTGGGGGAACTTCTGGTAAAATATGGGCAGCTCCAGACATTTTAAACTTATCACATATACCAGTATGGACATACTTGGGAACGATTGAGCATGGCAATGCTAATCGTACTTTCTCTTCTATTACTTACAGTAATGACGGGTCTACTATATTTGCTTGTTCAAGAGGTGGAGGGCTTTTGAGAGTTAAAGACTTTGATCATACTGTTGATTCTGTTAGTTTCCAATTTGCTAATCATCCTCCAAGTAATGTTGAAGGGGAACTTGGTAAAGGTGGCAATGTAAAATCAGAGAGTTTCACTCATGATGCTTTTAATGGTCGATATACTTCTGGTATTACTATGAATCCCAATAATATTTTAGGAGAGGTAATTGTGACTGCAGGAAACTATGGGGCTGATGAATATATTTGGATTTCTAATAACGCTAATACAGGTAAGATAGAGGATATTGAATTTGAATCTTTACAAAAGAATTTGCCTCCTATTCCTATTCATGATGTAGCTTTTCACCCAAGTGGTGATCCTACAAATTATATTGTAATAGGTACAGAACAAGGAGTTTGGAGTTATAATAAAACAGAAGAATGCTGGAGAGAACAAATCACAGGAATGGGTAGAGTGCCAGTTCATCGTATTCGTTTCGAGCCAATGAGAGATCCTTATTGCCCAGTATTATATGTTGGTACACATGCAAAAGGAATCTTCCGATCTACTGTTTTCTCTAATTTCTTATGCGATACTAGTTTAGATTATGAGAAAAGTGGTTGTGAGGCAGCAGTAGGAACGAACATTGATCCCCAATTACAAGCTAGTATAAAAGTTTATCCAAATCCTGTAACAGATGGCACTAGTCAAGTAGAGCTAGAACTAGAAAATAGTACAAAATCATTGATTATATCTGTATTCGGAATGGATGGTCGCTTGTATAAAGAAGTTAATATGGGGCAACAAGCTGCTGGTAAATTCAATCATCAATTAGACTTACAAGGATTACCAGCAGGCAATTATATTGTATATATTGCGGTAGATCAAATGAGAGCAAAAGAGCAAATCGTTATTGTCGAATAAAAACGACTATATAATAAATAAGGAGCAGTCAAAAAATAGGTGCTAAATTCCTCAACCAAAATGGCAATTTATTTTTTGACTGTTTTCTGTAAATTAGGAAGTAAAAAGTACTAAAGAACTTTTTATTTTTGCTAGAAATCAAATGCCAATCAAGTCCTTATAGTAATATATTCAGGGTGACGCTTTTTAGCCAAACCCAATATTGCCTTAAGATTTGATTGGCATTTTGTGTTTTTAGTAAAAATAAAAAATACCTTTAAATGACATTATTCCTTACTTTCTTAATGTTTTTCTTCTTTGAAAGAAATTAATAAACAACAAACTAGACTTGTCAAAACTCTAAAATTTGTAAAAATAACAATATATGATAAGTCTAAAAGATATGCTCATAAAGGGTAGGGGAGTCGGCTCTATTTTTCACATATTCCACATTTTTTTATTAAATTTACTGTGTAACACCCACTACTTTAAACATCCAGCAAGAAGAGCGGTCTAAAAAAACGGCACATTTATTTTACTTTTATAACATTATAAATTTTTTTATTATGAAGGCAATTACGCTATTCAAAGGTCTCTTTCTTTTAGTAGGTATGTTATGTGTGGGAACATTTGCATTTGCAGGTGATGGAGACAAAATCATAGGCACATGGATGGTACCAGAGAAAGATGCTAAAGTTGAAATCTACAAGTGTGGGGATAAGTACTGCGGTAAGATTTCGTGGTTAGAGAAAGAAAACAATGATGATGGTACAGCAAGAAAAGATATCAACAACGAAGATGAGTCCTTAAGAGATCGTACCATTCTAGGTCTAAACATTATGGAAGGTTTTGAATATAATGCGGATGATAAGGAATGGGTCAATGGTACAATTTACAATTCGAGAGATGGTAAAACCTATAGTGGTTATTTGATGATCCAAGAGGATGGAACCATATACATGAAAGGCTATATCTTCGGTATGCGTTGGTTAGGAAAAAGTAATATTTGGACTAGAGTTGATTAATCAATCTGTCTAAACGATAACAACAGATAAATGAAAATGGGTGGATTTTTTAAGGTTCGCCCATTTTCTGGAGGAG
>JAHDFT010000047.1:12101-17017 GCA_020628015.1 Bacteroidota bacterium | reverse complement strand
GTATTAATAAGTAATTTTCATAGTAATATAGATGGATGACTTTTATCAAGCGTTGCGTCATAGCTAAGAGGAGCCTTTTACCTTTATTAAAAATTAAACGGCAACTCATCCTTCAACAAATAATATTCCTCCGTTTTATCCTGTAATTCTTCTAGAATTCTAGTTGCCCACCTAAACGATTCCAAATCAATCAACTGACGAGCATAAGCCATAATGAGCGCATCACTAGTATAAATATACTCCGCTGTCTGCTTGAAAAAGGCTTCCAAATCCAATTGATCCAAAAGTAGGATAAACAATTGATGATACTCTTGATCATTCAATACCTGTGGATGAAATTTGATAAGGTGATTGACAAAAGCTGGCGCATTAGTCCCTAACTGCTGCTTGACAATGAGGCACAAATCCTTCCCCATTGGCAAATGCAATTGTTTGAGTCGCTGTAAAAGGTCGATAATCGTTGAATAATCTGTCGTTTTTTGTAGCAATAATTCAAAAGTCTGTCCTGTAGGGTCAAAATGCGCTTTTTGAAGTTCCTCAAAGCGATTGTGTGCGCTAGAATAATCCGCTGCTTGGCTAATCAATAGATGATAGGTGTCGATATTAGCTGGAATGGCTTGATCTTGCATTTTTTGGAAATAATCTTGGGCAGTAGTTTCACTAGGAGCTAATTGAATGAGGTGGTTATAAATAGCCGTATTAGGAATTACCTTCGCTGCTTCGATTGCCTCAAATAATTCAAGCGCAGTTTCATACTTCGTCGTTTTTTGTATCAATGATTCATAGACACTAGCATCAAGCGCAATAGCCGCATTTTGAGTGATGTTTAGGAATTGATTGACCTCCTCCGTTGTCTGGATTTTATCTACCAATAGCAATAATAAAGGCTGGTCAATATCCAGATCTTGTGTTTGTATATTGTCCAATAATTGTATGGCTTCTGCGAAATGATTCGTTTTAGGGATTAATTGTTGATAGGTTTTTGTGGTCGGACTAAGCTCAAAATCACGAATTAATTGCAACAAACTCAACGATTGCTCCATATTTTGTGCCTGTTGAATCAATAAATTGAAACTCTCAATATTGGGTCGCAAGCCTTTTTCCTGCATCAATTGAAGCAATTCATTCGAGGTGGCAAAGTCAGGTGATTGTGCTAATAAAAGATTGATAGTTGTAGTATTCGCAGTGATTTTTTGCGCTAATAAGGCTTCAAATACTTGCTGTGCTTGTGGATAATTATCTGTAATGCCTAGTAAATGATTAAAGGTTTCTAAATTGGCTTTGATCTTTTCTTTGCCCATTTGTTCATACAATGCCCAACCTTGCTCAAACCAGTTGGCATGAGGAATGAGGCGGTTAAAGGTGTGAATAGACCGCTTCACCTTTTTAGTTTCCATCCATTCCAAAATACTTTTACCCTCCTTAAAAGTAGCCGCTTTCTGAAGCAATTCATTACAAATAACCGTATTTGGCTTGACTCCTGCTTTTTGCATCGACTCAAAAACGGCTTCACCATCCCTAAAATCCTTACTTTTGAGCAAGCTAATTAAATAGTCAAAGGATTTATTGTAAAAACCATTGCGCTTTCTTTCACTTACATTATGGTAAATTCTATTGACTTCTTGACGAATTTGATGCGCTTCATAATGAGGTGCAACAGCATGAAGCAGCCAAGCCTTTTCCACAATGATTTGATTCTCCTTGACCTCACAATAGCCCTTATTAGCCAAAAATGCTAAGGTATCATCCCATTTCTTTTGTCCTAACTTTTTACTCATATGGCGAATACAAAACTCCTTTGCCACATTATTTTCAAAAATAGGTCGATAACCATAAGAATTAGAAGTAAGGTATAAGGATTTAAAAGTCTCCAAAGCCCCATAAATAATACTTGCTGCAACAGGAGCCTTATTAGGCAAGGCAATATAATTTTTAGCTGCATTCGTAATCCCCATCAATAAAGAACCCACCGAACCATCAAAAGCATCAAAATCCAAACGCTGGTCGGAATCTGATAGATGATCAAAAATTTCCTCATGGACAATCGGGGGAATGTGAATTTGCTCGAATTGTCGCCATACTTTTTCCTCCATCATGGCTTGAAGGGCTTGTAATTCTAAGCCGTCTAAGGAAGTGGCAATAATGGTGACTCCTTTTTGTAAATAGTAATGCAGCATTTTATTAATGCGCTCTTGCTGCGATTGGTGATAACGAAAATAATCTTGTAAATGATCTATAAAAACGACGAGTTTATAATTGCCCAATTGTTCTGGTAAAGGCATTTGCGCCTTGATTTTGTGAATATTAGGAATCAACACCTTAACCTTCATCGTCTTTTGCAAAACCTCTAGTACCGCCCTAGATTTACCCGCCAAAGCCGCTCCACTAAGCAAAACCGATTGCTTTTGTTGAATAGCTAATTGTAGGAGATTGTCTATGCCTTTTCGCTTCCAGTAAAATCGGCTATAATGGTGATTGGCTCTTTGTCCTAGAATATCATATGGGATTAAAGAAGAAGCCGTTTTGATTAGGGTATAATTTTCGGGAATACTTTCTGCCACTTTTTTGGTCGGCAATTCATAACGCTGTGCAGTCACCACCTGCTTAACCGCTGTTTTATCAGGTAAATGCGTTTTCAATAAATCATAAACTTGCTGGACAATATTGGGTTTGGCCTTTTTTAATTTAGCTAATAAGGCAGGATGATCTATAATGTGCTGATCAGGTTCAAAATCAAATTTTCTCTTGGTGTATTTGCTGAAAGAGATAAGGGAATAATTTTGTTTTTCTCCTATTAGTAATAAATAAAGCATCTCATATTGTAAATAGTGCTTATTTTTTACAAATTGACTAATCGCACTATTGATTGCAAAAATATTGATTTCGGTAAGGATTTTGATGGCAAAGGATGGATTGACCGAAGCAAAATCTAAATCTTTATCTTTCAATGGAGTAATTTTCCATTTGTAAAGTAATCGAAATAGAGTCGGATAAATAAGCTTAGTATCTACCTGTTGTTGCTGGATACAGGTTTCTAAATCTTTAAATAATAGGATGGTATCGTTTAGCATATTTAGGTTTTTTTATGGTCAACTCAGATAGGTAGACACACTACTGAAACCATTTTTATATAAGTATTTACTGTGACGTAATAAAAGTATAAAAATGATATGAATTATAGATGAATACCTAGTGTTTATCCCTTATCTTATCAAAAAAAGTGGTAATTTCGCCCCCAAAAAATAAAAGCAAACCAATGGTTCATAATTTGCAAGAAAACAACCCCTTAGTTGGCAGTTATTTGGCAGAATTGAGAGATGTAGAAATACAAAAAGATCGGATGAGATTCAGACACAATATAGAGCGTCTGGGTGAATTATTTGCCTTTGAAATTAGCAAATATCTGCCAACAGTACAAAGATCAGTCACCACACCTCTTGGAGTAGCGAATTGTACTGATTTTGCGGAACAGCCTATTTTAGCAACCATTTTAAGGGCTGGAATGCCATTACATAATGGATTATTGCGTATTTTTGATAAAGCAGATAATGCTTTTGTATCTGCTTATCGTCACCATCATAAGAGTGGCAAATTTACAATCAAATTGGAATATATTTCCTGTCCATCCCTACAAGATCGTATATTAATTATAGTTGATCCCATGTTAGCAACGGGTGCTTCTATGGCTTTGACCCTAGAACAACTCATGGAATTTGGTAAACCCAAAGCCATTCATGTGGTGACGGTCATTACCTGTGATGTAGGTATTCAAGAAGTGAGCCGAAAATTTCACAATGCCCATATCTGGACAGCCGCCATTGATGAAGAGTTGACCGCAAAAGGATATATTGTTCCAGGACTAGGTGATGCAGGTGATTTGGCTTATGGCGGAAAAATGCAGTACTAATTGATTGTGGGAAATCCTTAACCTGAATAAGCACTATGAAACTAATCAGTTATTTTCTTCCTGAAAAACAAGGAGAACAGTTGGCCATTCTAGTTGGTGACAAAGCCTATAATACAAACGCTTTGGATGCAAAACTGCCCGACAATATGATGGATTTTTTGTGGGGAGAGGAAGAAATGATGGTCTCTGCTAAAGCTTATGAAGCTAAAATTAAGCAAGGGGGAAAGGTGAAGGCACAAGCCATCCCTGCGGGAAAATTAGCTCTCCTATGTCCTGTTCCACAAGCTGTTTCTTTTAGAAATGTAGTGCCTTTTCGTCAGTTTTTGAACCGAGAATATCGAGGAGAGGGGAAAGCGCAACAGGCTATTTATGACCAACATCTCCCTTTTTCCTTTGGCAACCACAATAGCATTCAAGGTTATGGGGAGGTCAATTGTATCAAAGCCCATTTGAGCCATTTAGATTTTGGAATTGGGATTGCTGCGGTTATTGGTTTAGGGGGTTATAATGTGCGTTTGAAGGAAGCAGAAGACTATATTGCTGGTTATATGATTATGAATCAGTTTTGTGCTAAAAAATGGCGAAATGTAGAGCGGCAGATGGCATGGGACAAGGGAAAGAGTGTTGATTTTGCGACGGTTATGGGACCTTGTTTGGTGACACCCGATGAATTGAAAGCATATATCTGTAATGAGGAGGCTGGAAATACCAATTATGAATGGCGGATGAAATGCTTCGTAAATGGTCAATTGATTGCAGAAAGTCAAACAAAAATGGATTGGACATTTCCTGAAATTGTGGCTTATAGTGCTTATGGAACGGAGGTATATCCAGGTGAGATCATCGGGGCAGGGCAGCTTGATCTAGGAAGTCTAGCGGCAATCAATGCCATAAAAAAGACAAATCATAAACTCAAAGCTGGGGATAGAATAGATGTGTTTATTGAAGGTTTAGATGGTTTAGTGAGTGTGATTCAAAAGCAGCAGGATGATTATGATTTGTTTCATTA
>JAHDFT010000047.1:0-12001 GCA_020628015.1 Bacteroidota bacterium | reverse complement strand
ATGGTTTAGTGAGTGTGATTCAAAAGCAGCAGGATGATTATGATTTGTTTCATTAGTAACGAGTAAAAAATAAGTTTCCAATTTGCCGAATCAAAATCGGAAACTTATTTTTTACTGTTACTTAATTTTATATTACAATGAATTTTCCTTCCAAATTAATTGAAAATGCGGTCAATGAATTTGCCAAGCTACCTGGTATTGGTAAAAAAACGGCTTTGCGTCTAGTGCTACATCTTTTAAAAGAAGAGGAGGCAAAGGTTGCTCAATTTGGAGAGGCGATTGTCACCATGCGTAAAGACATTCAATTCTGTAAAAAATGCCACAATATTGCCGATAAGGAGCTTTGTTCTATTTGTGAAAATCAATTGCGAAAACAGGATTTGGTTTGTGTTGTGGAGAGCTTTAGAGATGTGATTGCGATTGAACAGACCGAACAATATAGAGGCGTGTATCATGTGCTAGGTGGGGTGATTTCGCCTGTAGACGGCGTTGGCCCAGATCATTTGAATGTAGAGAGTTTGGTCAAGAGGGTAGAGGAGGACGGTGTTAAGGAGGTGATTATGGCTTTGAATCCCACAATGGAAGGAGATACAACGATCTTTTACCTGTCCAAACGCCTGAAAAATTTTGAAGTAACCATTACCACCATCGCCAGAGGGGTTGCCTTTGGTGGAGAATTAGAATACGTAGACGAAATGACCTTAGCTCGGTCGATTGTCAAACGCCTACCTTATGAGCGATACTTGAAATAAGTCTCGGTTTATTTTATGATGATTTTATACTGTTACTTTGGCAATAATGCTACTTCGGAACCTTGATTTCATAAGTCTTCTTAGGTTTCTTTTTTAAGGAAAGAGAAGTGCCAATCAGCCATTGATTGAGTAATTTGATGTGTTTATAAGTGGTGTTGTGTCGCTGTGCAAAATTCGCAATATTTTTAATGCTATCTACCTCGACGATTTCATAATTTAAACGAGGATATAAATCACTTTCTTGAAATTGATAACCATATTTCTCGGGATGTTCCAATAATAATTTATAAGCCAAAATACGATAAACATAACGTGCGGTCTCAGAGTTGAGGTATAAATCGTAGTAATGAGCCTGTTTTTGATTGGTCATTTGCTTATTAATCCCCCCCATGCCCATATTATAAGAAGCGGCAGCGGTTGTCCAGTCTCCAAATTTTTTATGCGCTTGTTTGAAATATTTACAAGCAGCCTCAGTTGATTTTTCTATATGATAACGTTCATCTACATCCTTAGACACCTCCAATCCATAAGAACGACCAGTATCTTTTAAGAATTGCCAAAATCCCCTCGCACTTTTAGGAGAAATCACATTCTGTAAACCGCTTTCTGCTGCTGCCAAATATTTGAAATCCTTGGGAACCCCATTTTTTTCCAATATTTCTTCAATAACTGGAAACCAACGATGCGATAATTTGATAATGCGGATCGTACTGGAATGGTAATAGGATAATAAAGTCAACTCTCGGTCTATACTTTCATACACCTGATAATCATCTAAAGGCACATTTTCTCCTGCAAAAGTCATTTGTTGAGGTAAGTAGACTTGCTCAACTTTTTGAGAAAGTGGCGCACCAGTAGCCTGCATATTTTGTCTAAAATTAGAGTGATTGGCATGGCTTAAACTATTGGCACTAGTTTGTTCTGGTTTAATAGCACTTACTAAGGCATATAAACCAAACAGCACAATAAGCAATATAAGCGGTATAAAGAGATGACGTTTTTTCATTAATGTTAGCTATTTGAAAATATAGGGGGTTGAATACAGTATAAACTAAGTTGGTTGTTTTGTAGTTTTTTGTTGAAATATAAATCGAAAAGTAATATTAGTGAGGGATTAGAAATAAATTAAGCCGAAATAGGCTAAATAATAAAGGATATGGCCTAATTTATTTCTGTTCCATCACTTAGCACTTTTTGAGTACTAATGTCCTATAGACGTTATAGCATTAACATTAGTAACACTTTAAACATAGATAGGACTATAAAAGCATACTATTGCTAAGTATCTAGTGGGTCAAGTCCTAAATCCTTGATAGTTTTTTTATTCAACTTGACAGGTCGCTCCAATGGAGCTTTTTCCTTGTTTTTGTTTTTTCTACAAACAGTCAGGCTCCTATGGAGCTTTACTGTTTGTAGAAAGGTAAACGACCAAGCTATTTAAGCTCCATCGGAGCGACCTGTCAAGTTATATAGACTTTGTATTATTAAAAATGAGTCATCTAAACTGTCAAAAACTTATAGTAGTATAGATCATGCAGTAGAAATAAAGATTAAATGGCAGATTGTTTTTTTAGCCACAAAGATTATACCGTAACCAAGTCCAATAAAGCTATTACACAACAATACAATAACTACTAGAAAATAGTAATATTGTCAATAATGGATTAAGTAGCAGGAAAAATGGATTTATTTTTTTACTCGTGGTTTTTTATAAATCGGCACCGTAGAACAAGGCTCCCCATACATTAGTGATTTGACCACAGGTTTGAGTAAACGTGTAATTTCTGCATAAGCATAAGGAGAAACAGGCAAGTCCCCACAACCTTTGATTACCACTCTTTTATCTTGAAAGTCCGCAGGCTGAATTTTAGATAAGGCTTTATAAAAAAGAATGCTCTCTAGGGCAGGTAAATCTCCTTGTACAATCTCTTTGGCAAAAGGCTGAAGATAACTACTAACCAACATATAAGCCCAAACAGGAATAATGGCATCAGCAGTACAGGTAATGGCAACAAATTTATCTTGATATTGTGTCCAGTCATGTTCTTTCAAAGCTTTGCGAAAATCTCTTTCCTTGAGAATCAATTTCATAAAGAGATAGTCTTTTAGATCAAAGACTAGCCTTTCACCAGTTTGATAATAATCTTCCAAATTAAGGGTAATGATCCCACTTTGAGCAACTCTATTAACAATAGGTTTGTTTATATTGGTCATTATTGATTTACTTTTCTACTGTTACTAATCATTTGGCTTTTGTATAACAGCTTTAATCGCTTCTATGTTCGTAAAAGTGTGGTATACTGATACATACTTAAATAAAAAAAGCGCAGCCATTTTTGGTTTGGCTACGCTATCCAACATATATTTAAGTATCCAGCTTTTTTCTTAATGAATATTAGAACATATCAATATATGGATGATATTTCCTAATTTTAAAACTAATTTACAAATTGTTTTCTATAATATCTAATAATTGGAAAGATAAAATGCTTTTTTTATTCAATTTATTATTGCTTTCGGTGTATTGGGTGTTTTTTTATTTTGTAGATGCTTGATTATTAGGGTTTAATTTGATGACTCATAGCAGAGATTTTATTTTTTGCCATTGGCCTAAATAAAAAAAGTTGAGTAATAACATTCTATTACTCAACTTTTCTTTTATTCTATTATGAAATTTTATGCTATCATATAGCTTATTTTCTGTTCTTAAATCGAACATCCTCTACATCTGCTGCACTAGATAATGCAGGAAGTAGGCTAAATTGAACACCGCTTCTTGTACCAGTCACCGCAGTTTTCTTAGCCAAAGCCATATCCGCAGGCTC
Source organism: Bacteroidota bacterium (assembly GCA_020628015.1). Lineage (GTDB taxonomy): Bacteria > Bacteroidota > Bacteroidia > Chitinophagales > UBA2359 > JAHDFT01. Next base: position 8,424 of record JAHDFT010000047.1, on the reverse strand, counting down.
ACCAGCAGGAACAACATTGTTTACTTGAATCACATAAACACCTCTTGAACCTTGAACCATTTTAGCTGGGCTATTGGTATCCATACCAGATACCGCAGCTTGTACTTTTGGTTCAAAACCGATACCTGGAATATTGCTAGAGTTGAATAAAACACCATTAGCAGACTCTACCTCTTTACCAATATTACTTGCTGCACTTTCTACAGAATTGAAATTACCCAATTTTGATTGAATCACAGCCGCCTTTTTATCTTCCTTCACTTTTGTTTCTACCTGAGTACGTACTGCATCTAAACTAGGTGTACCTTTAGGAGTTACAGCCGTTAAAGCAGAAACGATATACTTTGATTTTTCTCTTTTATTAGGCAAATCTTCAGATACTTGAAATACTCGATCACAAACAGCTCCGACATCGTTTTTGAATGCCCAAGTGGTAATATCTTGTGCCAAACCAACACCATTAATATTAAAACTGTTTTGATCTAATCCAGAAGCTGAAGCAACCGCTAAACCTGCTTCTTTAGCTTTAGCAGCAAAATCATCTCTATTTTTACAAGCCAAAATAAAACGTTGTGCTTCTGCATAAATTTTATTCTGTGTTGCTCGACTATAATCTACATAACGACCCAAATAAGCGATTTTCATTCCTTCTGATACAGGAGTAGCTTCAAGAATTTCAATAATATGCTCCCCTTGTTGAGAGGTTACTGTAAATACTTCACCTTGTGCACGCTCGTAAAAAACCGCTGTATTCATAGCTGGAGGCAATTGATTTCTTTTTACATAACCAAAATTACCACCGTTTTCTTTTGATTTATCATCAGAGAATTGATTGGCCAATACTTCCATATCACCACCATTATTAATAGCAGTAAATATACTATCTCTCAATTCTGTCACCTCTTTAGGAGTTGCACGCTTAGTTGGCAATAAGGTAATGATACGAATATCAGCAGAATCCGCCAACATTTTCTTATCTACCATCTTAGCTACTTTATAAGCACCATCTTCAAAATAAGGACCATAAGTAGCTCCTGCACTTAAACTAACAATATTTGATTTATTGGTAGAAGCGAATTCAGTCTCTGATATATAATTATCATTATAAGGAATCTCAGAGTTTTGTAGACGAAGGAAAGTAGGAATATCCGTTGCAGTACGGAAAGCACTTGCTTTATCTGAAATAAACTTCTTAGCATCAGCAGAATCCTTAGCAGATGGGTTGATAGGGAAGGTGATGTAATCAATAGATCTAGTTTCCTTATCTGTTTTAAAATCACCAGCATTACTCTTCAAGTAAGTATTAAGATCAGCGTCACTAAAACTAATCTCCTCATCTGTAATTTCTGTATAAGGAAAGAAAGCATATTTGAAATCCACCTTCTTATTTTGCTCTTCATGACTTCTTTTGGCCATAAAAGTAGGTGCATAAACCGCTTTAGATACTAAATTGGTATACTTATCATTCATCTGCGTTCTCAATACTGCTGTCTCGAATTGATTCCAGATTGTTCTTCTACTAGCAGCTTCAGGGGTATCATCATCAAATGAACGGATATAATCTTTCAATCTTTGCTCGCTGAATTGACCACTTTCATCCTGAAATAGTGCTGTACTCTTAATTGTAGGATGCATATTTTCTGGATCGAAAAATAATTCTTTTAGTTCGTCATCAGTTACTGAAAGTCCAAGTTTATCGTATTCTTTTTTAGATAAACTCTCTTGGATGTATTGATTCCAAGCCTGTTCACGTAAACGATAGCGTGTTTGATCGTCCATTGGTTGACCCTGCTGCTGATAATTTCTCGTAATCTCCTCTACTTTTCTTTCATAAGCCTGATAAGAAATGGGTTCGCCATTAATAGTACCAGCGGATTGAACCTGTGCGCCACCAGCACCCTGACTACTACTGAGTGCATCCATTAATAGGAAGGCAAGGATAGCTAGTGCAATCACAAACACCAATAAGCCTACGTTTTGTCTGATTTTACCTATGATCGCCATGATGTAATGTTTATTATGTGTCGATTGGAGTTGATTTAGTCTTTTTTTAGAAATAGCAAGAAAATAATCATCCTACATTTATTGCTATGTCTAAATGTGTAAAATAGGTTAGTTTTTTGACGGACTGAAGATTTATAATATCAAAAAACTATTTGTTCACAACAATTTTTAAATCAACAAAAATTATTTTATACAAAAATTGCCTGCAAAATTACAATTTTTTACATTAAATTCATAAAGAGACTACAGCAATTTATCACAGATCATTGATGATAGTGATAAAACAAGCTAGTTAATAGGCTTATTGTTCATCATTTAAAAGAATGAGTCGAATGGTATCTACTCTAATTTTACTAGCCTCCAAAACGATAGCTTCAAAACGGTCAATTTGAAAGCGTTGATCTTTTTTAGGAATGCTTTCTAAATGCGTGACAATAAAACCTGCTAATGTCTCATACTCCCCTTCAGGAATTTGAAGATTGTATTTTTCATTGAGATAATCCACCTCTAAACGTGCTGCAAAAATATACTCTTTCCCTTCTCTGACAACAGTTTCGGTTAAGTTTTCTGCATCGTGTTCATCCCTAATTTCTCCAAATATTTCCTCAATGATGTCTTCAAGTGTAATAATACCAGCCGTTCCGCCATATTCATCAATCACCCAAGCAATACTTTTACGTTCTTTAATAAAAGTCTGCATCAAATTTTCTGCTGGAAGCGTTTCTGGCACTTTAGGCATCGTCCAGAATCGACTTTGGTATTCTTTTTTTTGTAGTACTTTATTTTTTAATAAATCTTGATGATGGATATAGCCAATAATATGATCAATATTATCTTGATATACCACCAATTTAGAATGCCCACTATCTATAAAAGCCTGTTTGATTTGTTCAATATCCGTTTTAATATCAATCGCATCAATTTCAGTTCTTGGCACCATGCAATCTCGCACTTTAATTTCTGGAAAAGCTAATGCCTTTTCAAATAACATGATCTTATCCGAACTGTCTTCAGAAGAAGCACTATAAGATTTAATCTGTTCTATAAAATGTCTTAAATCAATTCTTGCGAGTGCTTTTTGTTCTACCTCATACTTTATACCAAAAAGCATTCGCAACAATAATTTAGCAATATAGACGACTAATAAAACAATGAAGTAAAGCAAATAATAGACAATGGCGAATGGGATGGCAGATACCTTTAATACACTTGTAGGACTTAAACGGACGAGATTTTTGGGGAGAAATTCACCAAAGATGAGTATAAAGATGGTCGTGACTAATGTTTCTGTCAATAAAAGTAAAAAGCCAGATTGCTTGATGAATATAGGCATAAAAAGGCCTATAAGCAAAGCGAAAGTTTGAGTATAAATGACTAAGGTGATATTATTACCAATCAATGTCGTACCTAGAAATTGATTAGGACGATCATAATAGCGAGTAAGCATTTTGGGTACTAAACCCGTTTTATTTTTTTGTAATGCTATTTTTAATCTGTTGGCAGAAATAAATGCAAACTCCAAGCCAGAGAAAAAAGCAGATGCAAATAAGCTTACAATAGTAATGATAACTGCTCCTAATATACCTAAAGTTTCTATATCCATAATGCTAACTAAATCGTATTAGTACAGTATAAATGAAGAAATGTATTTGAGAAAAAATATTCTTAATTAGAGGCCGAAGATACAAAAAAGCTCCTAATTTACCCTTGTTATCAGACATATATAATAGATGTACTGATGACCAAAGCAAATTAGGAGCCAATATGATTTAATATTTTAGATAATCAAATTGAACTGTTCACTATATATTATATACAGTCCAATCCAAATCTATTAATCACCTTTCTTTCCTGAACGAGACTTAGAACGAGACTTCTGACCTCCACTACTTGGGGCACTTGGTTGAGGTGTCGGTGCTGTTGGGTTAACCGTCGGAGTACTTGTACTAGGTGCCGAAGGAGTGGTTGTCGTACCACTACTACTTGGACGAGGTACTGGTGTACTTTTTACCCCACCTCTTGACTTTTGTGCACCTGGAGTAGCTGAACTCTTATTGGTTGTACCAGAACCACCTCTTGATTTTTGTGAACCTGGAGCCGTAGAAGTACTTCCACCTCGGCTTTTTGATGCTGGTGGTGGCGGCGGTGGTGGCGTTGTCTTTGGTGGCGGCGGCGGTGGTGGCGTTGTCTTTCTTGGTGGTGGTGGCGGTGGTGTTGTTTTCTTCGGTGGCGGTGGCGGTGGAGTCGGTTTTTTCTTTGGAGGAGTTGCCTTTTTTCTTGGCGGTGGTGGCGGTGTTGTTTTCTTTGGTGGTGCTACCTTCTTAGGCTTTGGCTTAGGCTTTTTGACCACAGGTGGAGCAATCGTTTTCTTCTCCTCGCCACTAGCCAAAGCGGTCAAAGAATCAACTTGAAACTGAATCGCTGCATTGACATCATCATCACAGGTTTGCAATAAGTCGGCACGCAAAGTGCCAATGTCTACATTGACTAAAGAATCGATGGTTTGTTGTTGACGTGCCTTCATTTCCTCTGCGGTCATACCACCCGTGCAACCAGAAAGCAACCAAAGCCATCCTACTATTATAAATGCTGAAAGCAATATTTTTTTCATGATATAGAAATTTTGTGTGGGTAACAAAATTGGATTAATTTTTGGTAATTCAATCGTTGTGTTTGATTTAAATTGTTTATACGTACTACCTTGTAGTATAATATAACTAAGGCTAAATTAACGAAATACAAAAGAGAGTTAGATAAAAATATTGATGTAGGTTTGAATTGTCTTTTATTGGAGGGAATCAGAAATTTAGTTTTGAATTAACTAAACTTATTTTACTATCCCTTAATAATATTAATTACAATAGAAATGATAATATAAAATCTCCTAATAGACTTTATCTTGTTCCTACCCTATTATATTTTTTTTGCTGCAATTAATTATTTTTTCTCTTCTTCCGTTTCCGCTTGTTCTTTCATCGCTGTCATAATGGAGTCTACTTTAGCAGAGACCTCATTGGTTAAACGGTCATTACAGACTTGATTAACAGAATCTGTCAATACTTCAGATCGACTAGTAACGATAGAGTCAACAATGGCTTTTTGCCTTGCACTATCTATTGTGATGCCGGAGTTGGTACAGGCTGCCAAACTACTAAACAAAATGGCTGCCATGAACAGGGACTTTAGGTTTTTTTTCATATTCTAATTATATTGAGTTAGTAATAAACATGTCATATTAATAGACTTCACCATGAGCTTTTTGAAATTTGACACTACAGTTTTAGTTACATTTAATATCTTTGCCCGTATAATACTTAGGAAATAATGATGATCATGTGGAAATCTGTAGCAGATTTTTTGTCAAAAAACAAGTAATCAATCTCAAGTGTAGCTATTTTAGTGACTATCATTTGATACAAAAGTTTGTTTACTACAAATATTTTAAGCAATTTTAAGGAATCATGAAAAATAACTTGTACTATTTTTAATGCTTATTTTGAGTGGTTTAAGGAGTAAAATAAGAACAGGTAATCCTACCATGAATAAATTTTGCCTTAAAGTATAAACTCAAAAAAATCAGTATAAAATGTACAACTTGATTTGAAATTATTACTAAAAGTAGAAATACTTTAGTGTTTTGATTGTATGAAGTTATGTAATTTTCAGGAAATTTATGCGATTTAGTCCCTAAAATTTAATGATTGGTGCGAAATTAGTATTAATTTTATAGAAATTATGCGTAATTATGTAAGGAATTAAAATAAATAATCTCTAAAAACGTTGCAAGCGTCATTTATTTATTTTACTTTTCGGAAAAATTTTGATCCTAATTTCCTTGTGTATTTTGCTAGTTAAGTATAGTTGTCCAGAATCTTCATTTGTCAATAGTTTACTAGCTAATCAGTATTGATAACAATTATTCTAAGTAAAGAAAGTAGTAGGCAAGAATGGTTTTGCCTTAATCATTTATTGGGCGTTTCTAAGGAAATTGTAATCATTTTAAATCGGTCTACTAACGCAAAAAAAGCCGTAATTTGTTTGTTTATTAGAAATAGGGGTATATATTTGCACATCGAAAAATAGGAAAATTGTGCGTAGGGTAATTCAATTGCGGTTTTTTTTATCGAAAAAAGTGGATTTGGTTCCACTTTTTTAACTATATTTTTAACTTTATAGGAGAAAATACCAAAAATACCGAGGTATGGCAGTTGAAAGAAATAAATATTCAACAAACGATAAAATAAAAACCTATGTTAAGTAAGAGACACTTACTTTTAGTTTTTTTCTTCCTGATGTTGGGAACAGCGCCTTTGCTGGCTCAGGATGATGGGGATGACTATCCTTATCCTCCATTCCGAAGCGAAGAGTATAGCGACTTTGTTTCAAGTAAGAATCAGGATCAGCAGGATAAGTTCCTAGATCGGAAATATAACTTTCCTGCAAAACCAAAGGATAAACTAGAAGTTGGATTAACTGTAGGGTCACTCTTAGTTAGTGGTGACATTCATGGAAACAGCCCACTGAAGTGGTCTGCTTCTGGTAATCTAAGTCCTAAATTGGGTATAGGCGGACATATACGTAAATCTTTAGGTTACGTCTTCTCAATAAGAGGTAATTTTATGGCTGGTTCTACTTGGGGTAGAAACTGGCAATGGACAGATGGTTGGTCGAAGAGTAGCCGTAATTCTGATCCTTTCTTCATTCCTAATAAAGCATTAGCTGGTAATGTAAATTATGATGCTTATAATGAGAATGGAAATACACCAAATTATGTAGATCCAAATAGCAGATTAGGAAGAAACGTATTTTACAATTACAAAACTAAAATTCGTGAACTTTCTGTTTCAGGTATCGTGAATTTACATAATATCCGTTTCCACAAACGTCAAACTAATCTTAACCTTTACGGTTTAGTGGGTGTTGGTGGTACTGCTTATCGTACTTTTATGGACCAACTAGATGCAAATGGTGAAGAGTATACACATACTGACTTAGCATCTGTTTATTTCTATGAAGATAGAAGTGATCGTTTATCTCAATTAGATGAGATGTATGATGGTACATTTGAATCACAAGCAGAGCGTCATTTTGATGACTTTACACCATTTGGAAACTTTTCTTACAAGCCAACTGGTCATGTAGGTATGGGTATTGCGTATAAGTTCAACCGTAACTTAAACTTAGCATTAGAGTCAAGAGTAACTTATACTAATGATGACTTATTAGACGGTCAACGTTGGCAAGAATGGGGTGCTTTAACTCGTGATTATGATACTTATGTCTTTACTGGTTTAATGGTAAACTATAACATCGGTGGTTCTAACTCTGTTGAGCCATTATGGTGGATGAATCCACTAGATTATGCTTATGCTGAAATCATCCAGCCTCCTTGTTGTGATGATCTTCCAGAATGGCCTGATTTAGATGATGATGATGGTGATGGTGTTCCTAATGTTTTTGATGAGGAGCCAGATTCAAGAGCTGGTTGTCCAGTAGACACTAAAGGTCGTATGATTGATAGTGACCGTGATGGTATCTTAGACTGTGATGATGAGTGTCCTCATACAAGAAGTGATAAGATCGACCAAGTTAATGATAAAGGTTGTGCACCTCCAGATCCAGAGCCTAAGTTCTCTTGTAAAGACTTAGAAGGTGATATTTGTGACTGTGCTCGTTCTTGCTACCGTCCATTACCTGATACAGTAATTCGTGAGATCAAAACTGTAGAAACAAAAACAGTTGTGGAGAAAGTAATCGAAAGAGTAGAAGTTCAAATGACTCCTGCACCTGCTCCTCCGCCACCTCCGCCTCCGCCACCACCATGTACTATCGGCCCATTGCCAAACATCTTATTTGACTTGAACAAATACAGCATCAGACCTGAATTTGAGCCACAGTTAGCAGAAGTTGCAAGAGCAATGAGAGAATGTCCAGAGAAGTCATTGTGTGTGATTGGTCATACGGATAGTCGTTCTGGAAATGCTTATAATGATGTACTTTCTTATAAGCGTGCAAAAGAAGTCGCTGACCGTTTAGCTAGAGATTATGGTATTGACAGAAGCCGATTAATCGTTCAGTATAGAGGTGAAAGCCAACCTGTTGTAGGTGGTATGGTTATCGGACAAAAAGGTATCGACGCAGATCAAGCATTGAACAGAAGAGTTGAGTTCAGAGTATGCCCTCCAGGTATGGATATGCCGATGCCTGCTGGTCCTGCTAATGCTGGTACTCGTCAGCCTAAGCCATAATCAAATCAATGGTTTGATAATGATGAATTTAGAACTTTAATTATTAATTGATTAAAGTTTAGAAATAAATAAAAAGCCTTCGATTGTAATGATACAATCGAAGGCTTTTGGCGTTTTAGGAACAGTCAAAAAATAATTGTACCATTTTGATTGATAAATTTACCCCTATACT
>JAHDFT010000532.1 GCA_020628015.1 Bacteroidota bacterium | reverse complement strand
ACCCTGCTAGGGTCGAGATATTGGGGGAACCTTTATTTTACTAACGTACTGTGACCGCTATGCGGTCATTAAGAAAAATAAAGAATACAATAAATTCCAGAGTATTGTAAGTATAAAACCTTTATAATAATTATACCTTCCCCCAATATGTCATGCACTCATTTGAATAAAAGCTTCTTTCTGTGTGTTATGCCTTTTTAACAAATTCCGATTTCAATGCCATTGCACCAAAGCCGCTGATTTTACAATTGATATTGTGATCTCCGTCGGTTAATCGGATGTTTTTGACTTTTGTGCCTGCTTTTATTGGACCAGATGCCCCTTTAACAGGTAGACTTTTAATGACGATAACCGAATCTCCATCTTGTAAGACATTGCCATTGACATCTTTTACGATTAAACCGCCCTCCTCTTCTAAGATTGTAGGGTTCCATTCATGTCCACATTCAGGGCAGGCATATAATGCTCCTCCATTGGGATAACCATAGGGGGAGGCGCAATGTGGGCAGGTTTTCATTTCGTCTGACATAGTTGTGATTGATATTATTGTCCATAAAATATTTCGATTCAAAGCTACTCAAAATCTCTAAGTTTAGTAACAGTCAAAAAATAATTTCCGCATTTTGATGGATAAATTTAACCCTATACTGCGTTAAAAAGCCTCGCCAAGGCACGGCATTGCCTACGTTTTTTGCCTTGTCTAGGGTCAAATTTCCCTAATCAAAATCGGGGAACTTATTTTTCACTCGTTACTTATCAAAAATACTTGTTTTGTCACAGCTATGGTATTACTTACCTGCCCCATTCCTCTATCAATTCGGACAAGCTACCGCACTCGGCACCAATTGTCCATTATTATCAGGGGTATATCGCCAACATTGCCCATCAGGGGATTTCATAATCACCCCTTGTCCAATATCCTCAATATAGACATCTCCCTGAGTGATTTGTAATTTAGCAGCAGGATTCGTGGTACCAATACCCAATTGATCCTTTACATGTACACCACCATAAAAGAAACCTGCCCAGGATCTATTGTCTGGGATAAGTAAGTTCCAACTAGGATAATTAACTTTATTATAAGCTAATATCGCACTACCATTATTTTCCCCTTGTACTTGGGCAAATACACCAAAATTAGCTCCAGGTGTGGCATTGCCTGCGATTGCTCTAATGCCATAAGAACGTCCCTGATTGGAAGGTGTTTGACTATAAGCTCCTGTTTGCATTCCGACAGCATATCCAAAACCTGATTCAATATTACTGGTAATTCCCACTACATAATCTGCGAAGCCAGAAGCGATTGCTGTTTCCACCGTAAGCCCTCTTTTTATTTCTTCTGTATTATTATTGCTTATGCTTACGCTACCCATATCATAAGCAATCCCTTCTGTTGTATCTTTCCATTTACTGCCACCGCCATTCTCGGCATATAAGGCATAAGGAACGCTCAATAATTGAGTGGTGCCAATCAATTGATAATCCACTCCATCACCATTTTCATCTAAGGAAATTTGTATAAAATGACTGGAATTCCCCCACTCAATAGCTGAGAACTCATCAGATCCTTCTATTAGATCACCCGTTCCAATTTGAAGGCTAAATAAGCCTAAGTTTGTCGTGCTTACCATATGTTCTTCTTGATATACTGCATTTCCATCAGCAGAGCCTTGTAAAATAGCAATGTGTAAGCCAATATTTTGATTGGCAATGGGATTCCCTGATACATCTCTAGCGGCACCCTGATAATTAAAGGATTGAGGAGCTTGGGCAAAGATAAAGTTCGAAAAAAGTATTGCCAATAAAGTCAGTTTTATAGATTTCATCTTAGTTGATTTTTTGAATTTTGAATGTTTGTGAAAATTGATTCTGGTCGATAATAAAATGAAGAAAGTAATTTCCATTGGGTAAATGACCTATTTCCCTTATCCCTTCTACTTGGCTTTTATTGCCTGTATAAGTTTGGATAATTCTTCCATTGACATCCATTAATTGAATGTCCACTTTCCGTTCTTGCTCAAAGTTGAGTTTAATCTCTAATCTACTAGTTGTAGGGTTAGGATATACTTGAATTTGCCCTATTTCTGGTGCTAATATTGGTGTTGTATTGGTGATAATATAATTGGCTTGATGAAATCCTTGCGTTATTTGCTGGGAGGCATTTTGGATGGTAGTCGTTGCCAATTCCCCCAAAGTCCAATCTATTTGCATGGCTGTTGCTTGATAGCTTCTTCCTGCTGAAGCCACTACATGATAAAGTGGCAATACTGGTGTTGTATTGATGATCATATGATTGGCTTGGTGAAATCCCTGCGTTACTTGATGGGAGGTATTCTGAATGGTGGTAATTGCCAATTCACCCAAGGTCCAATCTACTTGCATCGTAGTTCCTTGATGGCTTGCTCCCGAAGAAGCAATGACATCGGGCAGGATGTTTTGAGCGTTGACATCAGCTATACCTATTGCCATCAGCAATACGATTAATGTCTTCATGCTTAAAATTTGTTTTGATTGTTAATAAATAGCTTTACAGCGTTTATTCAACAAACGATGCTTAAATAATTACTCTATATTCTGTACAAATACTAACTACTATATTGGGGTGATTTATTTTTGGTAAATGGCTCCTTAACTACATTGTATAATAGAATGATAGTCACTTTCCTAAGCAATGACAGTCACTTTCCTAAGCAATGACAGTCACTTTCC
>JAHDFT010000531.1 GCA_020628015.1 Bacteroidota bacterium | reverse complement strand
CGGCTTTTGCCCTTTCAGGGCGAAAGAAGATATACCCCCAATTATCTTAGAACTACAAAGGTTTAGGCTCCATAGGAGCCAAGACCTTTGTAGCGATGAGTGTAAGCCCGTCGAACAATAAACAAGCATAAAAAAGCTCCGTAGGTGCGACAGCGTTTTCTAAACATGTCCTCAGTTATTCTAGGAAATTATAACAAATACTTAGGCAATTAGTAGGCTTTTATTATATTTACCTGCTTATTATTTTAAAAGCACCAATACAAGAAAAGCACAAAACCACAATATGAACCAATCTGTACACAATAGATTAATCGCCTTTATATGGTCTATAGCCGATGATTGTCTTAGAGATGTCTATGTTAGAGGAAAATATAGGGATGTTATTTTACCAATGGTTGTCCTGCGTAGATTAGATGCCCTATTAGAGCCGACTAAGAAGGCTGTTTTGGAGGAAGTCACCTTCCAAAAAGAAGAATTGGGAGCCATTGATGATGAAGGAGCCTTGCAGGATGCTAGTGGATATGTTTTTTATAATATTAGCAAATGGACGCTACAGGAAATCTATGATACGGCTACCAATAGTCAACAGATTTTACAAGCCAATTTTGAAGATTATTTGAATGGATTTAGCCTCAATGTCAAAGAAATTATTGACAAATTTAAATTGAAAAGCCAAATCCGACACATGGCCAATAAGGATGTATTGCTGGATGTGCTGGAAAAGTTTACCTCCCCCAATATCAATCTTACCCCACTAGAAAAAGAAGACAAAGAAGGCCGAAAACTGCCCCCATTATCCAATCTAGGGATGGGTTATGTCTTTGAAGAATTGATCCGAAAATTTAATGAGGAAAATAATGAGGAAGCGGGAGAACACTTTACCCCAAGAGAAGTCATCGACCTCATGACCCACATCATATTTGATCCCATCAAGGAGCAATTACCCCCCGTCATCACCATTTATGACCCTGCTTGCGGTTCTGGTGGTATGCTTACGGAATCCCAAAACTTTATCAAGGACGAGCAAGGCAATATTCAGGCGAATAGTGATGTCTATTTGTATGGCAAGGAAATCAATGATGAAACCTATGCCATTTGTAAGTCGGATATGATGATTAAAGGGAATGATCCCGAAAACATTAAGGTCGGTTCTACGCTGGCTACAGATGAATTTGATGGGACAAAGTTTGACCTAATGCTTTCCAATCCTCCCTATGGGAAATCTTGGACGACAGATATGAAATACATTAAGGACGGTAAAGAGATTATTGACAAACGTTTTGTAGTCAATCTAAAAGATTATTGGGGGAATGTAGAGGAAGTCAAAGCAACGCCTCGTTCTTCTGATGGACAATTGCTTTTTTTAATGGAAATGGTCAGTAAAATGAAAGACCCTAAACAGAATGGCATCGGTTCTCGTATTGCCTCTGTACATAATGGTTCTAGTCTTTTTACAGGCGATGCAGGGAGTGGGGAAAGCAATATCCGACAATACCTCATCGAAAATGACCTCTTAGATTGCATTATCCAATTGCCCAATAATCTATTTTACAATACAGGGATTACCACCTATATCTGGATTTTAAGCAATCATAAAAGCATAGAGCGAGCAGGAAAGGTGGTATTGATTGATGCTTCTGAACGTTATGGCAAACTTCGCAAAAACTTGGGAGCAAAAAATTGTGAACTCAAAGCGGAGCATATACAAGAAATTCAATCGGCTTATAGGCATTTTGTAGCCATTGAACGGGAGAGCAAAGAGGGATTGAGTGCAAAAGTATTTAATAATAAAGATTTTGGTTATTATAAAGTCACCATTGATCGACCTAGTAGACTCAAAGCACAATTGACCGAAGAACGCATTGCGGCACTCCGATTTGATAAAAGCCTCAAAGAACCGATGGAATGGGCTTATGCCACTTATGGGGAAAGGGTGTATACGGATTTAAAGGCGATTGCAAAGGAGCTATTGGAATGGTGTGAGCAAAATGAATTGAATCTCAATTCCAGCAAGCGAAATAGTTTGACCAATAAAAAGACCTGGGATAAATACCTCAATTTGCTAAAGATTGCCCAGCAATTATTAGCCAATATTGGGACAAAGGAATACAATGATTTTAATGTCTTTGCCGAATTGGTCAATCAAACATTAAAAGCGCAGGAAATAAAATGCTCGGCAAGTGAGAAAAATGCCATTTTTAATGCGGTGACTTGGTATGAGGAAACAGCCGAAAAGGTGATTAAAAAAAGACAGACCATCAAAGGGGAAAAGCTTAAAGCATTACTGAGTTTCTTGGGCTGTACGGAAGCAGAATTACCCGATTTTGGTTATTTTCCTAGTGGCAAAGCGCAGGAATACTTGATTTACCAGAGTGAAAGCAGTCTAAGAGATCATGAAAATATTCCCCTAAAAGAACGTATTCATGATTATTTTCTGCGAGAAGTCAAACCACATGTAGACGAAGCTTGGATTGATTTGGAAAAAACTAAAATTGGCTATGAAATTAGCTTTAATAAGTATTTCTATCAGCATCAGGCTTTGAGAAGCCTTGATGTGGTGAGTGAAGAGATTCTGGCACTAGAGCGTAAAAATGATGGCTTGATTCAGGAGATATTGGGTTTGTGATGCTTTGAGGATAAGCTATTTTCTAGTAGTTTTTCATCAGCTAAAATGGTCTGTAATTCAACTATGATAAGCGGTTCATCCCCCTGATGGGTTGATATGCAATCAACCCTT
>JAHDFT010000046.1:3505-17312 GCA_020628015.1 Bacteroidota bacterium | reverse complement strand
ACTTATTTTTCACTCGTTACTTATTTAACCATTCAAAATAATCATAGCGGTCACTTAAAGTATAATCTTCATTATTTAACTGGAAACCAATTCCTTGTAATAGCTTTGCAGCAGCCTTATTTTTTTTATCTGTATAAGATAGAACCGTTTGGAAACTAAAATGTGTAGAAATATAGTTAAGTAGATGTTTTGTCGCTTCTTGCCCATAGCCTTGTCGTCTAAACTCCTGTTTAATCGCAAAACCAATGGTACAACTTCCCGTAAGTTTGGTTTGAGTAATATTAGGCTCTTGGCTTATATCATATAAATGCAACACACCAATATAAGTTAAAGTACCTTTGAGGCGAATCAGCCAATCAATCCCTCCATTTTTATGATAAGGTCCATGATGCAATAAATAGAGGGTATATTTTAATAAATCGTGTTCATTTTTAAAGCGTTTGTCTACAAAAGGATTGTCATCATCCTCAAAAAGGGAACCTAAATGGTCATAATTGTTTTTAGTCAACAATTCGTAACACAAACACTTAGAGGGGGCAAGGTATGGAATATCAACATTCATGATTGTTAAGGTATTTCAGGAATGAATTTTGAATTGGTAATGAAGCAAAATAAAAGCAAGCGTTTATTTTGTATTACTCACTAGTTTATTCTAGTGATATAGAGGGTATTGTTTATTTTTCCCATGAAAAAAACCTAAATTTGCAAATCTTTTCGCACATATAAAAAGAAAACCGACAATTATGTACAGAACACACACCTGCGGAGAACTCCGTATTGAACATGCAGGTACGCAAGTCGCCCTTAGTGGGTGGGTACAGCGCAGCCGGCAATTTGGCGGGATGACTTTCATCGACCTAAGAGACCGCTATGGCATTACCCAATTGGTATTCAATATGGAAACAGATCCGGATTTATGTAAGCAAGCGAATGATTTGGGTAGAGAGTATGTGATTCAGGTGAAAGGAAGCGTTAGAGAACGCAGTAATAAGAACCCCAATCTTCCTACAGGTGATATTGAAATTGAAACAACCGAGCTGAATGTCTTGAATAAATCAGACGTTCCGCCATTTACAATAGAAGCGGAGACCGACGGAGGTGATGACCTTCGTATGCGTTACCGCTACTTAGATTTGCGCCGCCCAAGTGTGCAGCAAAACATTATCCTTAGACACCGATTGGCGCAGGAAGCTAGAAAATTCCTTTGTGACAATAATTTCCTAGAAATAGAAACGCCTTTCTTAATCAAGAGTACACCAGAAGGTGCAAGAGATTTTGTGGTGCCTTCTCGTATGAATGCAGGTCAATTCTATGCTTTACCTCAATCGCCACAAACCTTCAAGCAATTGTTAATGGTTTCGGGCTATGATCGTTATTTCCAAATCGTTCGTTGTTTTAGAGATGAGGATTTACGAGCAGATCGTCAGCCAGAGTTTACCCAAATTGACTGTGAAATGTCTTTTGTAGATCAAGACGATGTATTGAATATGTTTGAAAACTTGTTGAAGCATTTATTCAAATTTGTGATGGGTAAAGATTTAGGTGATGTAGAGCGTATGTCTTATGCAGATGCGATGCGTTTGTATGGTATAGATAAGCCAGATACTCGCTTTGGTATGACCTTTACTGAATTGAATGATCTAGCACAAAATAAAGGCTTCAAGATTTTTGATGCTGCTGAATTAGTCGTAGGTATTTGCGCTGAGGGTTGTGCTGGTTATTCAAGAAAACAATTGAATGCTTTGACTGACTGGGTAAAACGTCCACAAATTGGAGCGAAAGGCTTGGTTTATGTGAAGTATAACGAGGATGGTAGTTTCAAATCTTCTGTTGATAAGTTCTATAACCAAGAGGATTTAAAAGCTTGGGCTGATAAGATGGGAGCCAAGCCAGGTGACTTATTATTGGTTTTATCTGGTGCTACAGAGAAGGTAAGAAAGCAGTTGGGACAATTGCGTTTACATATGGGTTCAGAGCTTGGGCTACGCAAAGCAGACGAATTCAAAGCTTTATGGGTCTTGAACTTCCCATTATTAGAGTGGGATGAGGACTCAGAGCGTTGGTTTGCTTGTCACCATCCATTTACCCGCCCACAAAAAGGCTTTGAGCAAATCGAAAACTGGGGTGACATCAAAGCGGATGCTTATGACTTGGTATTGAATGGTAATGAGATTGCAGGTGGGTCGATTAGAATCCACGAAAGAGATTTACAAGAAAAGGTCTTCGATCTTTTGGGAATGAGCAAGGAAGAATCAGAAAGTAAATTCGGTTTCTTAATGGGTGCTTTTGAGTATGGTGCGCCTCCTCATGGTGGTATCGCCTTTGGATTTGACCGCCTTTGTGCCATCTTTGGTGGTGCGGAGTCTATCCGAGACTTTATCGCTTTCCCTAAAAACAATAGTGGTCGAGATACCATGATTGATGCCCCTTCTCCGATTGATGATGAGCAATATACAGAATTGCATATTCAACCAGGTGCGGAGTTGGTAGAATAGACCAATATACAATATTGAAATGAGAAAAGGCTTAGTAGAAATATTCTACTAAGCCTTTTCATTTTTTAGAGACTTATATTTCTCTTTTTTACTCACAAATTTCAATCGTTTCAATCAACTCCTTGAATATTGCAAGCGATCTTTTCTTGTGTTCTTCCATATAACTTGCTGTCATAATATACAGGTGCGTGCCACTTACCATATAAAACTGAGCACTCATAATCCCAGGTTGCACCTTTTTTTCTTTGATTGCTTTTTCAGTAAAAGTGGTCAAGAGATATTTTGCAGGTAGTTCGCTAATCGTTGTATCCTCTTTTTCTATCAACTCAAAGAAGCCATTACTCAACATATTCTTTTCTTGTTGTTGATAAAAAACAGATAAAGGAGGTTCTGTCTCTAGTACCATTACTTTGATGGCTAAATTTTCAATAGTACGAGTTTTCAACTGATTAGGTCCAAATAAACGAATCCCCAATCGGTCTTCTGTTTTCATCTCTTCCTTGAATGCGAATTTATCTGAATAACTAATACTCAATTTAAATTCATCAGACTTGTAGGTTTCTGAAGCAACATTTTCTTCCATAACTGCATTATTAGTTTTTTGACTAAAACAAACTGAAGCACACAATGTGAAATACAATATAAATAAATAACGCATAATATTTTTTTATTTGTTTTCAGAAAGATACGACAAGTTTATTAAAAGAACAAGTTTTGCTTGCTAATCTCTGTTTAACAATACCTCACCGCATCAATAATACCGATCCCTTATCCCGATAAGCCTTTTCCTTACACACCACTTCAATTGTCCAAATATAAGTTCCTAATGGAACAGTTTGCCCATCAAAAGTACCATCCCAGCCCATTGACAAATCAGTCGTTTGGAATTGTAATTCTCCCCAACGATTGAAGACACTAAATTGGGTTAATTCATCAATACCTTGTGGTGGAATCCGAAAAACATCATTCATACCATCCGCATTCGGACTAAAAGCAGAAGGAATTACCAAACGATCACAAGTCCGATGAATCACTCGAATCACATCACTCAATACACAGCCCTCCTCTGTTGTTACCATTGCCGTATAAGTTTGTGTCGTATTGGTCGTTACTGTTGGGGTAAAACTGGTCGGGTCATCCAAAGCATCTGTAGGAGTCCAAGTGACAGCAATAAAGGGACCACTAGCATCTAGGGTGACAGGCAAACCTACTGGTGCTTGAATGTCTTCGCCTAGATCAAAATCTACTGCTGATTTTGGTTCAACTGTTGTCGAAAGCATCGTTTCACAACCGTTTGGCTCTACAATCCGAACCGTATATTCAATAATCGCTGTAGGACTTGCTTGTGGAGCGATACAATCTGCACAGCTTAAGGCATCCGCAGGAGTCCAAGTAATTATAGTCGCATTATCAAGCAGATTGGCTCCTTCAATATTAAGTGTAACAGGATTGCCTTCACAAAAAGCATGTTCAGGAGCTAAGGATAGCTCGGTTGCTGTTGCTACCTCAACCGTTATTGCTCCTGTTTTGGTACAATTATTATCTGTTATTGTTACTGTATAAGTTGTTGTCTCACTTGGTGTAGCAATAGGAGTCAAACTGGTAGGATTATCTAAACTTTCGGCTGGTGCCCATTCTACTAAATCAGGTAAATCATTAGGAATAAAAGGACAAATTTCCATTTGTAAATCAGGACGAAGTTGGGAAACTGTTGGAATGGTCAAATTACACCCATTATCTCCATCTCTAGCTGCAAAAACGACTGTATTTTGACTACTGCTAGTATAAGCAACGGCATCTTTTTGTAGAAAACGTTCATTATCATAGCAAATGGATATCAGTAAATTCTGACTCCCATCCCAATCAAAAGAATAATCTAATGTATGTAAATTCCAACCAGTAATACTAGTATAACTCTGTGCTTCTACTACTGTTACTAAATTATCATTGCTAAAATTATTCAAGGAAAATAGATCCGTACAAGCCATTTGAATGGTATAATTTTCAAAGGGAATCGTAGAAGAGCCTTTATCTAATATATTAAAACCAATGGCTTGGATGACTCCTGGAATCATACCTGCCGCCCTTAAATCATCTGCTTCATATAAAATCTGTATTTTACCATCCTCAAAAATACCATTATAAGGCGTTGGGGCATCTGTGCTTGTTGTGCTATTTCCAAATTGATAAATAGCTCCATTTCCTAAACAATCGGAATTATTTACGCCACATTGTAAATCCATAATGCTCACCCCAGCCGCCAATTGTGCTACTGCTTCATTACAAATCGTCGTTTGATCACTCTGTACCCATAAATCCACCATTGTACTAGATAAATCTACTCGAACACTATCCATTAAAGCACAGTCTGTTTCTGTATCTGTAATGGTGACATAATAAGTTGTGGCTTCCTGTACCATAGCCGTTACTTCAGGTGTATTGGTAGCAGATAAACCCTCTGTAGGCAACCAATTATAGTTATAATTGCCTGCTTGTGAAGGAGAAACCGCTAATACGGCTGCATCTTCTGGACAAATTGTTTGATCAGGGGAGATCGTATAAGGAAAGGGATCTACGACTCGTACTAAGACATTATCATTCGCCCCACATTCATTAGTCACCGTAAAAGTCGTAGTCGTACTAGGATCAACGAGAACTGCGGAACCAGTAGGATTAAGGAAGTTGACTAAGTTAGCTGGCTCCCAAGTAAAACTACTGCCGCCAGTCACCTCCAAAACGACTCCCCCATTTCCAGCACAATAAGTTTGATCGGCTCCTGCATCTGGTCTTTCGGATACTATAATTTGAAAAATATGACTAAAATTAGAAGCGATAGGACAGGCATTATCTGTCACTTGGATGGCTAGTAGATGCGTGCCAACATCTGCATTTGTGGGAGTCCAATTAAAAGTGGCTCGCAATGGATTTGTAGCATTAGGATCTATTTCTAAACTTGCTCCAAATATGCTTTGAATGGTGGAACTTAAAGTGATGACATCTGCGGCATCCTCATCGGTAGCAATAATATCGAAGGTCAAAAGATTTCCTGGACAAGTTTCATAAACCTGTTGAGGGCCATTTCCTGTAGGGTTATTTTCTGATCCTTCTACTCGAACATTATTATTTTCACAATCCAAAACCACCACCTGAATATCTCGACGAACAGCTCCTACAAATACGCCATCTCGGTACTCCTCCACCAATACACTCACCACACTAAATTCCTGTCCTTTTGGTATAAATGTAAAACTGCCATCAATAGGATCAAAAGAAAAGCTATTGGCATTGAGTGGTTGATCCACTTGAAAACCTGTATTATAGGGTATATCTTGCTCAAAACCTGCTAATGGATTGACTAGCTCAAATGTCAAATCATCTCCATCTGGTTCAAAAGTTCCCATTAAAAAGGTATTGGATTTCAAGCAATAAAAAGGGGTAGGAATATTGCTGAAGGTAGGCGAATTATTGCAAATGTCATTGGTATTATTAATAAAGGCTTCGGTGTATAGATTGAAATCTGCTGGATTATTGAGATTGGTAATGGCATCATCTCGACAGCATTCGGAATAACTAATGCGCCAATCTTCACAAGCAGTAGGAAGGGTAATGGTTTCTTTGTAAACGTATTTCATTACACCAGGTAAATTTCCTCCCAAACAAGTACTACTATCTCTTTCTAAGAATAAAGCACAAAGTGGGGACACCTCAATACCTGAACTTGCCACATCTTGAAATAAAAATACTTCTCCTAGATTTTCTTCACAGGACTGAGATTCAATGCTAATCATGGCATTGCCTGATGGAATTTCTCCACTTGTACAGTCAAAATAAAAATCCAGCTGAATTTCATAGGTATTATTGTCGATGCAGGTATAAGTGAGGTCTATGCCTCTAGCATGAGTGGCCCAAGCTACTTGATGTAGACCAAGCAGTAAAAATAATAAGCCGAATAAATGTAGTAGATACTTAGACATGAGTTTTTTGATTCGGAGTGGATGTAATGGGTGTTGATTTTCTCTAATGTACAAAAAATAATTCCTAATGTATTTTTAGTACATCCTTTTTTCCTAATTATATCATTAATAGTGGATTATGTGCTTAGAAAATCACTCAAACGCCCTCCCTCTATTCGATAACGCAGCCATAGACTATAGTTATTATAGACCTGTAATGATCTTGACGAAATATCACTCTCTCTTATTGCATTTAATTCTGTTTGGAATGCTTGTAATTGTTCTTGAATGCCCTCTTTATCAAAATCATTCAAATCCCCTGTTTTACGCATGTGCTTAAGCATTATTTGCTCCACCACCTCAAGTTCTCCCATCTTTTCCAATTGTCTTTTCGCATTTCTGACCAAATTTGGAATCACTCTCTGATTCCCCAATTCCAGTTGTAAAATCAATTGAAACAATAAATTGAGTTTTCTAACCGATTTGCGGACATCTAATTTGGGATAATCAAAAATTTCATTGCTCCAATCATAAGCATTATCAAAATCTTCTAGGTAAAAATAAATCAACATCATATTGCTACACAAGGCCAGAAAACGAGCAGGGTTAATATAATCTTTAAGTTGTATCAATTGTTTGCCCAACTCATTTAATGCTTCCAGTTTTGCTTTATCAAGATGTCCACCATCAAGATACCAGAGGGTTTCGTGATAGGCGACCATTTGAAAGATTTTTCCTTCGGTAATGATAGATGCGGCAGGTAATGCCTTGATTTGTGCTATAATTTCGGGATATTCTTCATAACGTTCAGTATAATAACAACCATGTAGATAATTACACAAAGCACGTCGATAAGCAGTTGGATTTTCTGCAATGGATTTTGGTTTATTTTGCCATAAGCTTAGTATTGCTGAATAATGTTGGTAGATGGGTCTTTTATCTTTTGCTCTAAAAGCGATTAATGCTTTAATATTGTGAAAACATAATTTAGAACGGAAAGTATTGGCTTTTGTTTCCATTTCTAATAATGGATGAGCAGCTATATTTTTTAACCCCTCCTCTTTTGTGGTTTTATCCTCAAAATGTTTGGTTTTCAGTAAGGCTTCTAGTTGAAATTGCAATTGTTGATAGGCTTTTTCTTGGTTTAATTGGTTTAAAATGACTCTTTCTTCTTGGTTTAATGCCTCAATTTGCTCCATCAATTTTTTCCCTTTTTGCTCAATAATAAATTGTCTTTCTAGCCATAATAATTGTAATAATTCTTGGAATGCTTCGTATTCATAAGCCATCATTTTGACTCGTTTCAACTCCTTATCCATTGCTGAATAAATGCCTTTTTCCTGTAAAATATGTACAAAATCAATGAGTTCTGATAAAATAATGCGACTACTGCGTTCTTTTTGATTGGTATGATATAAACGTAATCCTTTTAGCAACTGATGATACAATTTATTTTTAGCGACGCTCAATTGTTTAATAAAAGTAGCTTTCTTATGCTTCTTTTTAATCGCCTCATCATTTATTTCTTCCTTTTTTTTCAATAATTGATTAATCGTCTCGAAAAGCTTGCGCTGATTGCTTTCCCGTTTAAAAACATGTTCTTTTAAATAGGCTTTTTCTTTAGGACTTAAAGTTTTTATCAAATCAAATAATGCTTGCATAAAGAGTAATTATGAAGTAAAAAACAAATTGAACTAAAACACTGATAATGAACACCTTACAATTACATTTCCTATACACACTAGCTTGTATAAAGTATAATTTTCTTCAAAAAATGGTTTAATTTAAAGGGAAATTCGGTTTTACTTTTTCCTTTACAGGATGTTTAATTTACAAACGTTGAGCAATTGGAAATAAATACTGAAATACATCCTTATTTCCTTTTAATCATCCAAATAAAAATACGAATAATATACTATATCCTAAAAATAAATCAAAACAACCATGAAAAAGCAATTCATTTACTTAGTCTTTGGTGTCCTTTTTAACTTAGTCAGCCTAAATTCCTTTGCACAAACAGAGGTGATAACAATCTCCACCAACCGTATTCAATGTTTAGATAAAAACTGTAATGGTATTTGTGATAATGGAGACCCAATAATTACAGATGCCTTGGTATATAGCCAGAATAGTTGTATGGCTTCTTGTACTGATGCCAATAATGACGGGAAGTGTGATAATGAGGTCAAACGGGTCATTAATATCCAGCCAACGCCTACTAGCATTAATGTAGGTACGATTGATCCAGTTTGTGATGGTTGTAATGTACCAATGGAATCAAAAAGAGTTACAGGAAACCAACTACCAAAAGTGGGAAACACCATTAGTCCTAAGAGAAATATTTTATTCCAATAAAGTCCCCATATTGAGGTGTAATTGTGCTGATTACACCTCAATATTCAACACAAATTCTTTCCATCCATTTTTAAGTTGTTCATCAGCTTCAGCACAAACCATAATTCATTCTTTATACATATAAAATTAACCAAAATGAAAAGTTCCTTATTGAATTTTAACGGGAGAAGTATGTCTTCAACTCTAGTACGATGCTACACTTTAACCTTAATCGTATTCAGCATTTTACTCAGTAGTTTTTCTTTAAAAGCCGAGGATTGTATTCGCTTCAATCCCAATGATATAGAGATCGTGCCTTTTGGTACTAGTGGTCAATACCGCATCATAGCAGGTGGCAATCATGCGATGTTTTTATTTCCAAATTATGCAGAAGCTCGACAAGCCTATAATACCATCAAGTTTTATGGCATCAACCAATCTTGTTATGTAGGTCGTCCACATCCTTCTTTTCGATATTTACTTGTAGGTAACAATAGTCCAATGGGCAAAATGCCAGGTGAGGACTGTATTTCCTTTAATCCTAGAAATCTAAAAGTAGTTTGTATCAAAGGTAGCTGGAAAATTGTAGAAGGCTCTCATTGGGTGTTTGACTTTGGTAAATTGGAAGGAGAAGCTAGAGAAAGTTTAAGAATTATCCAGAAGTATGGCTTTACCCAATCTTGCTATATTGGTCGTCCAAATCCTTCTTTAAGCTATTTGAGAAAAGAAAAAACCGTATCTAGTTTACCAAATTTAGATGGTTACTGGGTCAATGAAGATAAAAATACTAGAGGTATTACAAAGGTGACGATTAGTAGCAACACCACTAGTATGAAGGCTTGGGGTTCTTGTCACCCAACAGATTGTGAGTGGGGAAGTACTAGCGTATCGAATGGAGGAACTAGATATGTCGCCAATTATGATCAAGGTTTTGTCCGCCGTAATATTTTTATGAAAATGGTAACGGTTAATGGAGTGAAAAAACTGAGATTATTGGTTTACTCCTACTACCGAGATAACAGACCAGATCGTAAGGATGTCTACTATTTTGTCCCTGTAAAATTACAATTGCAACCTGCGATTATTACCCAACCATTTATACTAGGCAAAAAATAGTATAGTCTTGTTCTGAAATAATCGTTAATCAGTTTAAATAGAAGTAGTCACACAAAAATAAGCTATCTATATAAAGTATTTCTTATTAATTACTTAGCTATTTAGGACAACCATAATATCATCAATAACCCACTTCACACTACGCTCAACAAAGGAGGAAGCTAACTATTGCTTTCTCCTTTTTTATAGTTTTATTGTCAAAAAAATAATCCACTATATAAAATTAAACTTCATAAGTAATAGATTATCTTTAGCGTTACATTTAAATAAATTATTGCATAACTCACAATCTTTTTTCATTATGTTTTATCTCTTGAAAATGAGGACAAATATTGTTATCTTTGACGATTGTAAATAGCTTCAGATAAATTATCTATAATTTTTAACTATATAAGGGGGATAATGGCATCAGTTCGTATTTTAATTGTGGAAAATGAAATTTTGATTTCTGACGAAATGGCATTAATGTTAGAAAGTGTTGGTTATGAAATAGTAGATCAAGTGACAACAGGGGAAGAAGCCATTGAGTCAGCTCTATCTTATAGTCCAGATTTAATCATTATGGATATTGAGTTGGACGGCAATATGGATGGTGTAGCAGCCATGCATGCCATCAATAAACATCACCTTATACCAGTTATTTACTTAACCCAATTTCATGATCATCTGACCGTCCAAAGAGCCATCAAGACTAAGCCTGCCGCTTATATGTCCAAGCCATTCAATCTACGTAGCATGAGTATTGCTATTGATATTGCCCTCCACAATGCGACCTCTAATAAACCAACTTTTGACCCTGCTAGTATTCGTCAAAATAAATACTATTTACTTAATGATCGTGTATTTGTAAGAGAGCGTCAAGCTTATAAACGAGTGGAGGTAGATGACATTTTATGGATTGAAGCAGAACGTGCTTACCTCCGCATCATTACCGCTAAAAAAATATACAGTCTTGCTACCAGTATGGCTGGTTTTTCTCGAAAATTTCAACATAGTCATCTAGTACAAATTCACCGTTCCTACATCATCAATATCAATCATGTTAAAGGTTTAGAAGGAAATATTGTTTATATGGAAGGTGGTGAAAAAATCAGTCGCTTATCAGGAGAAATCAAAGCAAAAGATGGCAAATTACCCATCAGTAAACATTTTCGTAAAGAGTTTCTACAACGCCTACCTTTGATTTAATTTTATTAAAATTCATCAAGCTTTTCTTTTAAAAAAGCCCATCAACATCATCGTTAGGAAGAGTAAAAAATAAAAAGGTTTTTTTTTACTGTTCCTTATCCTCAATTCTTGGTAGGATGGTTTATAATAACAAGCTGCGTCCAAAATGCATCCTTCATATATATTTTCTCATCTATTATAGTTACCTACCTTTATCACTTACATAAATCATAAATATTTATTATCTTGTAAGATTAGGACAATCTTTATTAGTCATTGTTACTAAAATAAGTCACTTCATAGAGGTAACGTCCTATTTGTTCAAGATATAAATAATATAGCCGATACCTTTATGGGTGAATAGTGATTATGGCTAGAATAATGATCAATTGTATCATTATCAAACACCCATTATTCTCACTCTAATGATCTTACTATGAAAAAATATTTTGCTTATCTGTTTGGTAGTTTATTATTATTCAGTATTCATTCTAATCTATTGGCACAAAGCTCAGATGTGAGTGTTACAGCAGCAGATCAACTGTTTGCACAAAAACGATATGCAGAGGCAGCAAGGATATACGAGCAACTTTTGGATAAAGAAAGTGCAAAATCAGAATATAGAATTCGTTTGGCAGAAAGTTATTATTTTTCCTACGACTTCACCAATGCACTCGAAAGACTACGTTATGTCATTGAAAAAGGCATCAATGAGCCTATCCACACCTATTATTATGCGATGTGCTTGAAAGAAAAAGGCAAATACATCGAAGCTTATCGCTTTTTAAAAGCCTATCAAAAAGACCAATCCTTTGATTCCAGAGCTGCAAAGCAAATGGAAGCTTGCGCTTTGCAACAATATCACGACTATTACACCACCAATTCAGGTGTTTTTAAGGTCAAAAAGAGTAAATTATTGGTAGATGGTCCCTCCTCTAATCCTGTGGTTTTTGATGAGGGTATTGTCTTTGTTAATAGTGCCAATCACCTCCTACAAGCCGACAGAAGTAATGAGGCGCAAGCCAATCCAGAGTTGCTTTATGTTTTCGATCCTAGTAATCAGGATTATGAACCAGAGGAGCCATTGATCTTTTTACGAGAAAATAAAAATTGGTTGTATGAAGGAAGTGTCGCTTTTTCTCCTAATAAACAGGAAATGTATGTGACACAAGCAGCGATAACGAAGGGTAAAAAAGGGGCAACAGATATAGGGCAAATGATGATTTATAAGTATGTCCGATCTGGTAAAAGTTGGAAACTAGAATCTGATAAACCTTTAGGCTTTTGTAAATCAGATTATATGACAGGTCAACCCGTATTGAGTCCGAATGGGCAAGCAATGTACTTTGTTTCGGATATGCCTGGAAGCTTGGGTGGGACAGATATTTTTGTGAGTTATAGAAGTGGTAAGGTTTGGGGACCTCCTGAGAATTTGGGAGATAAGATCAATACAGAGGGTAATGAAATGTATCCTTTTCTAGCACATGATGGCACACTTTACTTTACTTCCGATGGACATGCAGGAATGGGCGGCCTAGATATTTTCTACGCTCAAGAAACAGATGACAATCATTGGAATGATGCGGTGAACCTACGTGCGCCAGTCAATTCCCCTGCTGATGACTATGCTTTACAATGGAATAATAGTGGTACAGAAGGATTTTTTGTCACCAATAATAAAAGTGGTGAATACGGAGAACGTACTAGCCCAAAAATTCACAGCATCAAGCGTTTATCTGCCGATCCTACAGATTTTGATAAACCGAATGTAAGTGAAGCATTGGCGCAAATCGAATCTGAAGCGAAAAATTTACAAGTCGCAGTTGGTGCGCCTATAGTACAAAAAGAGGTACAAGTTAAAAATCCTGAATTGCCTATTATCAATCTACAGCTACTACAAGATACCGTCTATCAAGATACCATCACCATTATCGCCATTATCCAATCTCCTACTGCATTGAAATCTTATAATATTGTACAGGTGAATATGGAAGGCAATACGAAAGGTGGAGTCAATAAGCCATTTAAAAAGACGAAAAATACGGTTTGGATCAAGCAGAAAATGTTTTTGAAGCCAGGAGTCAATCATTTTTATATCTCTGCAACAAATGAGCATGGCACCAATCATTCAGAGACCATGCAGTTGGTTTATAGAGAACTCAATCAAATTGATATTCCTCGTTTATTTGTGCTATCTGTAGGTGTTTCCAAATTCAAAAACGAAGGCTTCCGCTACAATTTGGATTATGCGGATAATGATGCCCAAGATTTTGCCAATTTATTCCAAACCCTAGATCAAAAGCAAGTCCATTTACCAGTAGACAAACGCCTTTTCAAAGAGATTCAAATACATACTTTGATTGATGAACAGGCGGTGAAAGATTCGATTGAAATCAAGGTCTTGGACATCAAAGATATGGTCAATAAAAACGACTTAGTATTGGTTTTCCTTTCCTCTCATGGACATCAATCTGCTAATGATTACTATATCCGTACTCATGATACCAGAGCAGAGGCTAAATATTTGTCTTATTCTGCCGTTCAAGCAAGTTGGTTGTCTAGGGAGTTTGATAGCTTTGGCTGTACGGTGGTCCAGTTTTTTGATGCTTGTCATAGTGGTCGAGCAGGAACGGAATTTGCAAAAATGAAGGGTAATGTTGATGTGGCAAGAGATGCTTTAAAAACGGCTCTTGACCCTGAAAGTACTTATATTTTCTCTTCTAGTTCAGGGGTACAATTGTC
>JAHDFT010000046.1:0-3405 GCA_020628015.1 Bacteroidota bacterium | reverse complement strand
AGCAGTAATTTTCGGATTACTGCTCTTTTTTTTTGGAGGCAGATAAGTGATGGGTTAGAATAATATCTTTCTCAATCAGTTCCATAAAGGAAAAGTACACCAGAAATACCAAATTAAAAATGGCTAGTTTTTTGTTTTTTAACTGGCAACACATATATAAAAATTCCCAAACACTTAAAAGTACCAAAATTATTTAGTATATTTGGTTGGAGTCTGCATGGAAAAAAGAGGCATTATAAGTGTTCCTAGTAAACTTTTAGGACTAAAAAAATCAATAACAATAAATAAATATACTTATCTATCCATTGTTATTGATAAATATCTACACTACTCCTCTTGCTAATTTTCCTAAACAACATGCAATCCACACCCTTTTCTCATTAAATTGAAAAGAAAACAATGAAACATTCAGACCAAAGCAAAAAGAATCCTAGCAAAGGAAATAACAGTCAATCTTTCTTCTCAGGAAAGAGCGGCTCCTTTTTTGGAACGCAAGCTGTCCAAAAAAAGTCAGCAGGATTTTTTACACCAAAACCAACTATCCAAAAAAAATCTAATGAAGATCAAGACAGTAAATTATCTCTAGCAGATGCAAAAAAAGCGATTCTTGATGCTACAGTTAACAAACTTATAGGAACAGATGAGGATGCTGTTTATACTGCTATAAGAAATTGTAATAGCCGCAAAAGCTTACTAAATGACGCTACAGTAATGAGCGCATTGAAAGGCGATATGGGTGGTCATGACCTCTGGAAATGCTTTCTATTGATGGAGTATAGCAAAGAATCTGACTTTCCTGCACCTATACAAGACTTATGGACAGCTACTAAAGGTCCTGGTACAAATGAGGATGATGTTTTTACTGCACTTAACAATATGGACAAAAGAGCCAAAACATCATACGGTCTGAAAGATATTTTGGAAAAAGAATTATCTCGTGGAGATTTACAAAAGGCTTTAGATTTAATTGTCACTTCAGATTCCATAAAGGGCAATATCTACGGTGCAGGTGGTGGACAAGAAGAATTGGTGGTTAGCGAAGATAATATGCGAGAACTGATTGGTTCTCAATTTGCAGGTGGAGCTTCAGAAGGTCTTAAAGGTGCTATGACAGCTTTATACAATCCAGAAATCAATAAAGAGGCATTAGACCGAGCTTTAGCTCAGGTAGAATCTATTCGTGGTTTACCTGCTGGTTCTGCTTTGGGGGAGTATCATAAAGCAATGAAAGTACAGAAGGACGGAATTGCTTACTATAAGAAAAAGAAAGAAGCTGCTGGACACGAATATGACCATTTAGAAGACAATCCTTCCCCTCCTTTAAGTAGTGATAATGCCGATTTTACTGCTAGTAATGCTCAGTTGAGATTTGGAAAAATTGTAGGGGATGTCTTTGGTATAGATGCTGTATTTGGTTCATTAGTAAGTCCTACTGGTGGTATGGCTGGCGCAGGTAATTCTAGGGTTCCAGGTGTTGGAAATGATAGTCCAATAGCCCATCACGGTGCCATTCATGATGTTGCTGGTTATTTATACAACTGTCATGGCATTGGTCCTGGCTATGATTATTTCCAAAGTGAACCTGGTGCAGAACCTGACAACCCATTTGCAGGGCAAACTAATATGGAATGGTGGATTGAAGAATTTAAGAAATCAGGTAATGATGAAGGATTTATTGGTGGAAATGTTTCAAAACTTTACAATAAAAATGCGCCTATTTTAGCTGCTTTTTCTAAAGACTATAGTAAATTAAATGTAGATCAGAAGAAAGAATCCTTAAAGATCATGTGTGAAACTTGGGGTATTATACTAGATCAATTAGATATTACGAACGAAGATAGAGTAGCAAGAATTAGAAATCTAATGAATGTATCTAGTAATGGAGATAAAAATATATTAGCAGATTATTATTATAATAATGATAGATTTGGTGCCAGTCAGGAAGTGAATCATATTATGCAACCTCATGTATCAAAAGAAGTATATGATGCTTATCTCCAAAGACTTCAAGCTAGACAAGAAGCTCTGAGAGCTCTATCATCACCATATTAAATTAATGGGATATTGTACTTGCTAGTTTAATTAATGGACAACTATAACACCAGCAAAAATCAAGTTTTGAGCAAATTAATCATTATGAATTTTTTCTTTACCGTTCTTTTATGGAGCTGTGAGGAAACAAAAAAAGATACTATGGATATGCCAGATACAAAACCACCTCTTTTCCAAGTTCAAGCTGGTTTAGATCCAGCATTGGAAAATGAAAAAGTGGTTTTTGAGAAATATATTAAAACAAGAATGGGCAATGCCGAAGCCAATAAAGTTTACGCTAATGGGGATTTGTATAAAATTTATCTAGGTCGTAATGAAAGTATCAAAGAGGATGGTATTACTTGGCAGAAAATTGGGGTACTCTCTGAAAATGGCTTAAAAGAAATTCAGGAAATTTCTAAAAATAGCGTTGCTGATTATATTAGTGATGGACCACATGAAATAGTTAGTCAAGCTCCTTCTTCTACCAAATGGTATTTCTATTTTGATGAACCCATATTTGTTAGATCTCAAGAAAGAGCATGGACTAGATCGCCTAAATTTGTACGACAAATGGATGATGTTATGGAAGACCATTTAACTTATGAGCATCAATAAATAAACGTATTTCATAACTCAACTACACCGCTAAAAAGGCAGTCATTTTTTATAAAATGACTGCCTTTTTTAGTTTAGTAATGAAGCAAAAATAAATCAACAAAAGTTAAGTTTTGAATCAACCAATAACCATCCCTTTCCTATTGCTCCTCTTATTTTTAGGCTGTCAAGAAGCTCAAAAAATGCCTACCAATATGCCCAGAACCAAACAAAGCCTTTTTCAAATCGAAAAGGGTTTACCTCCTGCACTAAAGGGAGAAAAAGTAGTTTTTGAGCAATACCTTAAAACAAAAATGGGCAATGCAGAAGCTAGTAGACTTTATGCCAATGGAGCTTTTTATAAGGCTTATTTAGCTTACAATCAGAGTGTAATAAGGGATGATATTTTCTGGCATAATATAGGAGTCATTTCTCAAAATGGCATCGATAAAATCGAAGCCATTTCAAAGCACAGTTTGGTCGATTATATTAATAATGGTCCCTACAAAAGGGATAATGATGCTCTGGAACATGCGTATTGGTATTTTTATTTTGATGAAGCTATTTTTGTAAAATCACAGGTGAGGAAATGGCGTGACTTGGATAGGTTTGTTAAGGAAATTGAGGAAGTCATGGAAGATGATTTGACTTTGAAACATCTTATTAGGAAGGAGTGATAACCAACCACCAGAAACAAAAAAAGGGAAGACAGCAATCTTTACAGATCACCGCTCCCCTTTTTAATTGTCGAGACTTCAAACTCAATAGAGTTTATTA
>JAHDFT010000045.1 GCA_020628015.1 Bacteroidota bacterium | reverse complement strand
ACTTATACAATGAGTATTGATTTGAATACAATAAGTGATGGAACAGAAATAAATTCGGCCATATCCTTTATTATTTAGTCTAATACTGCGTTACAAAAATATTACGTACATTCCATGTATGCGCTATTTTTGCGCCTTGTCTTAGACTAAATAATGGAAAGCCTATTTCGGTCTAATTTATTTCTAATCCATCACTTATCTCATTTCTGGAAGTTGTTGAGCACGATTGATGATGCCTAATAAACGCTCATCTGCTCTAAGTTTGACTTCTTGTAACTTTCGATTCCCTTTTTTTCCTAAAGCTAATAAAGATCGAGCAGAATTGAGTCGGATATTGTAGTCTTCTTCAAACAAAGATTTTTCTAAAAAGGGGATGTCTTTTTCTGTAGCGAAATAACCAAAGGATTTAACGATATGTTGTTTAACTTCATCCACTTCTTGATGATATATTTCCTTCAATGTTGGTCCAGCAATATTGGCTTTTAATTCTCCTAATGTGGTAATCGCCAATTTACGTAAATTCATATCAGGATGATAGAGCAATCTTAATATATCTGGAACTGCACTTTTCTGTTTAAATTCTCGAATCAACCGCAATGCAAAAACAGTTTGTTCTATTTGTTCACTATCAATGAGGTGACTAAAATCTGGAAGATGTGTTTTTTGCAAGTTTTTCAATAAACGGATGATATTATTCTGCTCCCATGAAGTGAGTGGTTGTTCGATATTTTTTAAAAAAGTGAGTGGATCTTTTTTATTGAGGTGAATGATGCTAATACGTGCTTTTGAACGTAATTGTGGTGATGGATGATTGATTAATGGTAAAATATCAGGCAAAGCTTGCTGATAATTCATAATGGTCAACTCCTCTAGTCCAGCCAATTGCTTTTCAGATTTTTTAGTTTTTAGCTTTTCTGTAGATAAATCTTGCATTTCCATCAACAGATAAATAGCACGTAGTAAAGCGGCATTTTCTGGATGCTGTTTACGCATTTGAATCAACTCGTTGAGAAAAATCTGTCTATTAGATTTCTTCTGGAAAAAATCTGCTGGAAATAGAGAAATAATCGCAGTATCTGTTAAATGAATTTCAGAACCATTTCTAAAGGGTTGTAAAATATCATTCTCTACATCTACTCTATTGTAAGAGGTCATAATTCTTTGCAAAATATCTCTACAAACTAACTGATTGCCTTCTTGTTTTTTCTGCTTGCGACTGGCCAACAAACGTCGTAGCCCTGTAAGCATCCAAATGGATAATAAGGCTAAAAGTATGGTAATGGTTAATACTTTAAATAAGGTAAATAGGGAGTCTGCAAATGAGGGACGGTTATAAGCAACTTCTGGTGGCTTTGTTTCATATACCTCTTTAGCAGCCCCTGGTTGCAACAATTCAAAATCTTCATCTGATTTTGTCCCCTTATCTGGTGTTGCTTGACTAAAGTTTCTATTTGGAATAATTGGTGGAATATCTGTACTAGAATTTTCTGTTGTTATTCCTGCTTCTGGTGAAGCAGAAACATCATCTGGCGCATTATCTGCTATTTGTGGTACATTATCTGAAGATGATTCTGGCACAGAAGGTATTGCTGTTTCTGGTTCAGGTACTACTTGTTCCGCCTCCATTCCTATATTGGAGTTAGTATTTATTGCTTCCTCTATTGGCTTTTCTTCTTGATTTATTTGTTCTTCTATTGCTTTGGGTATCGCAAAAGCTTCAGGAGGTAAATCATTTAAGATGGCCTGTGGAATTTTTGCTACTACTGATTCTTCTGGATCTGGTGAAACTGGATTTGGTGCTTCTAGTTCTTCATCTAATGCCTGATTATTTACTGCTTCTTCCAGTTCTTCTTCCTCTGGCTGTGGTAGATTCTCTGCTAATTCCTCTATTTCTGGTTGCTCTGGCACATCAAGGGGATCTAAATTCTCCTCTTGAGGTGGCGGAAATGGCATTGGCATATTATTAGGAAATTGCTGCTGGGAAGGCACTTGGGCTATTTGCCCTTGCGCTGGTTGCTTCACCCCTACAATCACCTTAGCACCAGGATGTACATAATTATTGTTTCCTCGAAGATTATTCCATTTAAATACCTGCTTCAAATTGACTTTATAAAGTTGAGCAACACTATATAGTGTTTCTCCTGGTCTTAAGGTATGATAAATATAAGGATCATTATTGAGTTGTTGTTTATTTGGTGGTAGTGTAATGTTTCGCCTTTGTTGCGGAATAGACCTTCTGACTTGCTGCTGCTGTGGTCTTCTTTGTTGTGGTGGTCTTATAGCCCTACTTGGAACCGTAGCTGGTGGTTTTTGTTCCCTTACTTGAGGTGCAGTAGGTCTATTTTGAGCCACATAGTTTTTTCTTGGAGTTTGTTTCTGTGCTTGATTAAAAGGATAAGGAGATGGAGGTTGTGTCGCCTTTCTATTACTAGCTGGTGGTCTTGAATTATTTAAACCTCCATTAGTACTAGCAATGGGGGTTTGCTGCCCTACTGCTCCCATACTGTTTTTCTCTCGTACTCGTTTTAAATCTGCCTCATCTAATTGAAAGCTAAACCCTTTGACTACTCGATCACCTGGTTTTAGATTAACAGTTATGAATAAATCATTCCAAAGAATAATATCAGAAATATCTTCCTCATATTTTTCTGCAATTTGCAACAAATTTTCTCCTCCTTTAACATAATGAAAACTAGGCACCTCATTGACTTTTACATAAGCTTTCTTTCCTTTTTTTCTACTCAACTCTTTGATTTCAGTCACAAAACCAATAACAATTACATCTCCCTCTCTAAAACCATGTTCTGCTTGCTTACGATTCCATCTTTTTAGGAATACTTTAGATACATTATGCTTACGCATTAAAGTGCTGATATTGTCTCCTGACTGAACAGTATAATATCGAGGCAATACATTCATATTATCAACAGGGATAGAAGCTAAAACACTTCCAAGACTTAATAGGATAATAATAAGTACGAGTGCTAATATGTGATAAAAGCGATTAAGCATTTAGTCTCTTTAAATAAGGTAATGGTTACTTTGGTTCTATCATTCCATCCTCAACACATTCAACAGCAGTAAATATTTCAATATATAGTAACTACTAAGAAATAAATTGAACATCTTACTGCGTTTATTTTTTAGCCGTCACTTATATTGAAGCTTTGCATAGCTACTTAGCAATATAATACGAAAATAATATAATTATATTATTACTGTATCATATCTTAATCAATAATAAGTAATCACAAAGACAAATATTACAATTTTTATGCCTATCAATATTTCACATAGAATTAAAAATTATTAATTGATAATACCTAACTGCTCTAAAACATGTTGTCTTCTTTTCTTTAGGTAATCTCTTAATCCTGGTGTTGGATAATTTTCGAAATGTTTATCATAAATTGTCTCTTCTATGTTCTTTTCAAACTCCTCATTTGTATACATTTTATTTTTATCCTCATACACTGGGTCTTTTATCAACTTATACAGTCGATCTATAGACCAATAAATCTCTCCATCTGAAAAGCTCTTAGCAAACTTTCGCATAAAGGCAGTATATTCGTCTCTGTAAGTTTCATTTTCATTAATTAATAAATGGGCTAGAGGGCTTTTTTCTTTATTATCTGTAGCATAAATTGGATAATTTAAGGCTTCTTCAAGGGTCATTTCTTCTGGGTACCAAGCGGCAAAAGCATAATTACCATCATAGGAAATCCATTCAAATCGCCCTGTTTCTGTATTATAATAAATATAGAAATTATGTTGAAACTCCATATTGTAACTATCCATATTCAGTAAAAAGTTGTTAATTGCCCATGCTCTAATACAACTTTTTGTATTCAATACAGGATCGAGTTGCGTCTTAAACATCATCTCCGTATTGTCTTGTCTATGAATGGTATTCACTAGATTAATCAAGTCCCTCCAATCATCATCCTTCTTATTGGTCTGTTTTTCATATTTACCTTTATAATCTCCTTTGGTTCTACCTTCTCTGGTCAAATAAGCCATTGGTTCTCCTTTATATAGGTTTCCATCTTTATTACCAAAATGATAGCCCAAATAACTTTTATTAATATCCTCTGTTAACAAATACAATCCCCAATATTCATCATTAATAAACACCTTTGCATAGCAAGATCTAGGCGCATTACCTTCATATTTTCTAACATAATCTAAATAAAGCTTTTCTCGCATCATTGTAGGATCACGAAAACTATTATTTAGATTAAATGTCGTAATGCCATCATATGCTTGACAGCGAACAAATTTGTCCAGTTTGACTTTAAATGACTTTTTCTTACCTGTGGAATAATGATAAGAGGAAGAGCCTTTAAAACGAACACCTGTACTATAGTAACTTTTTCCATCTATTGCAACAGTAGCCGCCTGCATGTATACTTTATCTGTTGTATGCTCGGTCAATTGTTTATAATAGGTTAAAGAATCCCAAAAAGCTTGTTGGTCAAAGCGAATTCTAACAATATGAACGATAGAATCATCAAATAAAATATCACCAGACTTTCTTTGCGCTTGGGCATCACTACTAACCACAGATAATACTAATCCCAAAAGGATATAAGTCAGTATTAGGTTATAATGTTGATACTGCATAGCTTTCTTATTTTTGTTTTGAAACGCTTGGGCAGTAGTAAGGGAGCATTAATTAGACTATTGTATATCATCAAAAAATAGTCTTTAGTAACGAGTAAAAATATGTTTAAATATATAAGTCATTTATTTACCACATATATTATTGGATTTTATTTTTACTCCATTATTTTGTATTATTAATCATTTCTTGGAATACTGAACCTATAATACCATTTCATTACCTTCTGCTATTCCTCAATTTGATCATTCTTTTGCTTTACTTTATCATCTACAAATCCATCTTCACTTCCATTAGCATAAATTTGTGGATAAATTCCTTCAAATTTATGTAGTCTAAAAATCATTTTCAGACCAAAATCCCATCTATTAATATTGTTAATGGGGTCTGGGAGTTGTTTATTGGCCATTGTATATCTGGCAGTTGCTCTAAGCATTAGCCTTTGCCCAAGTGGAATTTGATAGATTAAACCAGCTCTTTGTGTATCTACTAAAAGAAAATCTCTAGCAGTATCTACCATATTATCAGGATCAGCACCATAGCCATATTCTAGCCAAACAAAATGATTGTCTCTGAAATACAAAGCAAGATGACCATTAGCTCGCCAGTTGAAACCTATAACCAGCGGAGTAATGTACCCCCTTGCACCAATATGTAATTTATTGAATCTCTTTACAGTAGATGCAGTAAAAAGCGTATACGCACTAGTATCAAAACGCATATGCCGCAAACCTACAGAAGCATCTAAAGCAATTTTATGTATATCTTGAAATACTTCTCCTCCTAGTGTTAATTGCGGAAATACATTTCGAGACCCTACTCCTACCCTTATCAGTCCATAGGTATGTTTAAAAATATTAGGATATGCATCAATCATTGCCTGCCAACCCATCTCTTCCCCTCTTTTTGTTAAATTCACCCGTTCAACCAAACGTCCTCTCTTTATTTTCTGCATACCCTCTATGCTCACAAAATGAGCATCATCATAAAAAACATCAAACTGATTATAATGATACGCAACCGAAAAATGTTTTAGATACTCTATGTGAGTAAGTTGTGCATGCATCACATCAGCTTGGTCATGATTTGGATTAATATGTAGTAGTGTTTTTAGGGTTTGTGCAGCTTCTTTTTTTTGTCCAAGCTCAATCTGAGATTCCGCTTTTAGAAACAACAATTCTTGGTATATATTTTTTTGTTTTAAGCCCATATCACAAAACTCAACGGCTTTCTCAAAATTACCTAATTGTTGTTCTAATTGAGCTCCAAGTAAATAAGCCTCCAACTTACCAGGTTGAATGGATAATACGTGTAGAATCTCTTGTCTGGCAAATTCATATAAGTCATCCCTCAAATAACTTTCGGCCAAAAACAACCGAATATCTTGATTGCGAGGATCTTTATTTAAGGCCATATAACACATTGCCCTAGATTTCTTACGTTCTGATTTTTGTTCCAGACGTTGAGCCAACAAAAAAATACGATCTGAATCTAGTCGGTCAAATTCTTCTGTTTTTTGTCCATAGACAAAATTAATTTGACCAACAAAATAAACTACTGCTAAAAAATAGGACCACTTCATAGGCGACAAACTTATAATACATGTAATTATTCAAGTCATCTAATACTTGAATGCATTAGGATTACTTAAACTAATCAAGCATTGTAGTGTAAGAAATAGAATTTGTTATACAACTGCATTGATTCCATATAAAAAATCACAATACAATTGTATTTATACCTTTCAAAATCAAAATTGAGTCAATATTTTTTGCTAGGGTGCAGCAGTGAGGCATTTACAGTATAATGAAAGATATGGCTAATTTTGATTATTGAGTAACCGTAAAAAATAACTCCTTCATTTTGAATTTATTTTTTTACTCATTACTTGAAAATCAGTATCAAGACAATAGATAATATTAGAAATAGAATAGACAACCTGTTTTATCTTTATCGACGAAAAGTTGATGCTGATATTTTCCAATACACCCAAAAATCAAAGTACTCTTGATACTTGCACTAAATAATTACATGTTAAAAGCTTGACCCATCATCTTACATTATATACGACATTATGATATAAGAGCAGCCAAATTGACAATAATAATAGAGCCTAGATATTAGTGTTGATTTATGACACTAAATTGTCATCGTAAATTTATTAAATAAAAACCACAAATTACATTAAGTTGACAATTTTCGAGCCATTTTAATTCATATGTGTAATAAACTAACCTTTACCTACTTAATTTCAAGAACTATTCTCAAATAAAATGCCCCAAAATACTTGACTATCAAATGACAAAAATAATTTCACATGAATAAAAACTTACACAGAACGATCTTATTTTTATTATGTTGGATATTGACATGTACAGCTCTTGCTCAAAATAAAAAATCTAAATTTGACATAGGCTTTAAGACAGGCATCAATAGTTGTCAATTCAGTCCTTTTTCTCCCATTCCAGATTCTATTTTTTATACCGTAAGAAATAAAACGGGTTTTATTGCAGGCATTATGACTCGTTATCATATGACCTCCTTTTTGAGTTTACAGACCGAATTACTATACAGTTGTAAAGGAACTATTTATGGGCCTGCTTTCATCAAATTGCCTGCTATTGATGAAGAAAAAACAAGGGTGTCTTTTCAAATTACCTATATAGAAATGCCCATTACCATATTATTTAGCCTGCCACAACCTAAGTTTAAACTCAATGGTTTTACGGGTTTGGCTCCTGCCTATTTGCTAGATGGGAAATTGATTTTTCCAACGATTTATACTATTTATGATGTAGGTTATGTCACTCGTGAATGGGAGGATACCAATCGCTTTGATTTAGGTTATGTTATTGGTGGTGGGATAGATTATCCAGTAGGTTCTAGAGAGTCTATGCTATTAGATATTCGTTATACTATAGGTGGTCGGCATGTTTCTAAAACAGCAGATCGTTCTAAAAATCAGGTATTGAGTATTATGGTAGGGTATAAATTTTAAAGCCAATAAGCTCTAAAATTGGAAGTAAATGAATTCTTTGCTAGTAAATACACCAAAACCAACAATCAAAGTCACCAAAATAATATAGGCAGCCCATCGAACTATAGGCGAATTATGATACAATGGATTAGGACTAATACCCCATTCTTCCAGCACTTGAATAAAAACCAACAGACCAATTAAACCCAATGCTACAAGTATGTCCAAATTTGCAAAGCCTGGAATGAGTGCCCAATTAGTAGTATGACTAAAATCAAATAAATGACCGATCAATACAAAGGCATCTGTTAGACTATTCGCTCTAAAAAAGATCCAAGCTAAACAAACTAATAGAAAGGTACTTAGAATTTGCCCTACTTTCAGTATTTTATTGTCACTTCCTAGACCAACTCCCTGAACTAGCTTTTCTCGCATTTCTTGTGTGACAATTGCCACAATCAAAAATAAACCATGTAAAGCCCCCCAAACCACAAATGTCCAATTGGCTCCATGCCATAATCCACTTACAAGGAAAGTGATGAAAAGATTGTAGTACCATCGCCATTTCACCACTCGATTACCCCCCAAAGGAATATAGACATAATCTTTAAACCAAGTAGATAAGGAAATGTGCCAGCGTTGCCAAAAAGTACGTATAGAAGTAGCTAAATAGGGTCGTCGGAAATTTTCCATTAAATCATAACCCATAATTTTGGCTGCACCAATCGCAATAATGGAATAACCCGCAAAATCACAAAAAATCTGAAAGGCAAAAAAGAAACTTGCCAGTAGGATAGATAGCCCATAATAAGCACTAGGCTCTCTAAAAACAACATCCACCATAGGGGCTAAACGATCTGCAATGACTAATTTGAGGAAAAACCCCCAAGCCATCATTTTGAGTCCTTGAACAACTCGCTGATAATCAAAATCAAAGTTTTGTCGGAATTGAGGTAATAGGCGGGCAGGCCGTTCAATAGGACCTGCGACTAATTGTGGAAAAAAGGAGACATATAGGGCAAAACGGCCTAGATGTCGTTCTGGTTCTACTTTGTCATTATAGACATCAATGCTATAACTCAAAGTCTGGAAAGTATAAAAGGAAATCCCTACAGGTAGTAAGACTTCTAGGCTGGGAAAGGCAGCAATAATATTGAATTGTTCTAATACTGCATTTGCTGAACTTCCAAAGAAGTTAAAATATTTGAAAAAGAATAACAATCCTAAATTCACCCCCAAACTCCCATACAACCACTTTCTACGATCTTTTTTATCTGCCAATTCATGCATCTTAATCGCTACAAAATAATCTACAAGGGTAGAGAGCATGATTAGGATAATGTACTCTACACGCCAACACATATAAAAGTAGTAGCTTGCTGCTAGTAGCAAAACCCACCGATAACGATAGGGAAGCAGGAAGTAGCAACAAACCACAATTGGAAAAAACACTAAAAATGCGATGGAGTTGAATAACATAGTTATCAGGCCATTAGTGATGGAACAGAAATAAATTAGGCCATATCCTTTATTATTTAGCCTAATACTGCGTTGCAAAAATATTACGTACATTCCATGTATGCGCTATTTTTGCGCCTTGTCTTAGACTAAATAATGGAAAGGCTATTTCGGCCTAATTTATTTCTAATCCATCACTTATCATTATTAAACGAATAGCAAAAATAACAAAAAACCCGTCTCCTTCGGCATGTAGAAATCGGAAAATTTATAAATTAACCAAAAGCTGTATGATCACAAGCCCAAACTATAAAATCGCAGCTCCTCATTATTCAACAAATATAAATAGCCCATCTCTACTTTCACATCTTTAGTCCCGTCTGTTTGAGGAATGCGAACATCATTACGCATTTTCTCAAAAACATTGAAAATATGTAAAATACCATCTTCAAAAAAGACAATATTATTATTGACTACTTGAAAAGACTTTAAATCTTCTTTGCCTAAATCTGTAATGGATGCAGAAGTATAATAAGTACCAAAAATATCAAACATAATCACTCCTTCTCCTGGCACATTTAAATAGATCAAGCCATCTCTTTCGATCATAAAATTTGGCTCCACTTCCATGCCTAGCAGGTTCTTGACATTTTGGCTTTGGTAAATCACCTCATAATTTGTATTGATTTTTTTCAAACGGTGGACCTCCATATCATAGACCCAAATGTATTGATCATGTGACATACAAGCAGTAGCTACTCGATTGATTCCTACACTAGAAAGTCTATATAAATGCTTGGGATTCATTTGAAAGTCTGTGGTAACAATTGTTGATTGATCTTTGTAAAACATCAACACTTTAAAAGGTGTGGTGGCATCTACTGTATGTAATTGACCATATCTATTTTCATTATAAATACCTATAGCAGCTCCTGTAGAGTCATATTTCAATACTTGATTTTTTTGATTGATGACATAAGCACTTTTCAAAAAATCAGTCGTTAAATATTTGCCAGTTAATGGAATGGTTTTGATGAGCTTGTAATCATGTGGTAGGGTCTTCATGGCGGTCAGTGTAGACCACAGCCCGATCACCATTAGCAGGCTCAAAACGCCTAATTTCCATGTTTTTTCCATCGAATATCGCATAAGTAAAATTTTTAATCCAGTCTCCTAAATTCACAAAATAACTATCTTTTCCAATGGATTTTATTAAGGGACAATGTTGATGTCCGAAAATGAAATAGTTACAATGTTGCTCTTGGAGTTTATATTCTGCATACAAAATTAGTCGTTCTTGCTCTTCTTTGTATGCTTCATCAGGTTTTATTGTATTAGCTAGACGGCTTCTCCTAGAAAAATAGTTGGCAAGTCCGACTCCAAAATCTGGATGAATCCAATTGAGGAGCCATTGACAGAGGCGATTGGTAAACAAATATTTTTTGATCCATTTATACTTTGTATCACCTGGTCCGAGTCCATCACCATGAGCAATAAAAAACCGCTTGCCTGCAATTTCCCTTATTATGGATTGATGATAGACTGGAATGTTTAACTCCTGTTCAAAGTATCCAAACATCCATAGATCGTGATTGCCTACTAGAAAGGAGACATCCACTCCATTATCGGTCAATTCTGCCAATTTACCCAGCACTCTAACGTATCCTTTGGGGATGACGGTATGATACTCAAACCAAAAATCAAACAAATCTCCTACGATGTATAATGCTGTTGCCTCCGTTTTAATTGCATCCAACCAACGACAAAACCGTTTTTCTCGCTCCAAACTAGATTTATGATCTGGCACGCCCAAGTGGATGTCAGAGGCAAAATAGATTTTCTCCATATTATTTATTTACAATTACTTCCTTCTTGCGGTTTATCCATTGCAAATAAAACAAAATATTGTGTCTTTTTATTTTCCTCCGTCGTTTCAGGAATCTTATTCAGCATTTGTTCGATGGACTCTCCTACGCCTTGAATTCCTAAAATACCAATCCCTACAGGACGTTCTTGGGTTTGAGTACTCATATTAGCTAGATGAACGGATACTTTTTTATCATCATCTTTCATTGGCCAAACTAGGGTATAGGTGGTTTTTGTTTCTTTGGAATCTACATAACGAACGATTTTGTGAATGGGTTTATCCGTTTTGTAAAGACTAGATGCTAGGGAAACACAAGTACCTTTCCTAGTAGCTCCTACTGAACTATAGGAATCAAGCAGCTCTGAGCCTGGTGGTAATACTGCATTAATTTTATCGGCAAATGCACTGGATTTTGACTGATTCATCATACTAGGTAAAAAGAAATAGGCTAATCCAGCCAAGAGCAATAGTATTAGAACGATTGGAATAATTTTTTTCATTATCTGCTAGATTGATTGATTGTTTGTTTTTAAATAATTATAGGGTTTTCAAATACTCAATTACCGCCTTTCTTTCCTCCACAGTCAAAGCATCACCGAAATAATGCCCTTGATTCCCTTTCCCTTCTAAAGTCGTATTGAATACCTGTCCTCTACTGTCTGGAGCAGCTTCTGTGGTATAATTCCAGCCTACTTTATCAAAGTCATAATCATCCGTTTCAAAAGTACGTCGCCAATAAGTTGGTCGTTTAGAACTTTCCAATAAATCGGCTAGTGTAGGAATAGAAGCATTATGTAAATAAGGAGCCGTTGCCCAAATACCATCCAAAGGAGGTGCAATATACCCTCGTTCTGCCTCAAAAAAAGCAGATCCAGGCTCTGTGGTACCAAACCAACTCCTATTGTACCAATCTACATAATCCTTTCCATCCTTGTAATAAACTTCCATATGATTTGGATCGGTGCCAATATAATCAATATCCACTAGCAAATTGGGATAAAATTCATTTTCTCCATAAGTACCATGACAAGTTTGACAATGTTTGCTAAACACTTTCAAGCCTTCTGCTGCTAGGTTTTGGTCAATAGTTTCTGGATAAGCTGGTGGTTCTAGAGTATTGATAAAAGCCATTACATCTGAAAAGTTTTCATCTACGACTTTGGCTTCTTCAGCATTGGTCATGGTCAATAAATTAGATGCGATAGAAATACGCCCGAAATCTCCTTTTCCTAAGCCAGAAGCAAACATGGTATTTTTCTTTTTCAATAACCACCAAGCAGGTACATCTGTAGCCATAACATAATCTGGGATGGTCAAATTGGGTTTCCCATCTTCGTTCCACTCCAAAGTATTGGGATCTCTATGTGCTACTAATGCTGCTAGAATTTGATTGGCAGGATTGGGTCCTCTTAATTCGGTTTGAATATAAGGCGCAATAGCAGAAGAGCCTCGATGTAGTAACTCAAAGGCTTCCCATTCAGCAGAATTTTCTCCATAAAGATTTTTGACCGTCGTTTCGGCTAAATCCATAAAGGAGGCTTGATCTGCCGAATAATCGGTTGTTGTATTTCCCAAACCTAATACATATTCTCCATTGATAAATGCCCCATGACAGGTCATACAGTTCGGTACTGCTACTCGCAAACCATTGGATGCATCAACCAAAGTGTAATCATGTGGTATATCTGCATTGTCTCCTGTACGATTCAAAGCATTTCCATCTCCTTTGAAAAGGGTTTTGAATAAGTCAACAGGTATACCACTTCCTAGATAATTTCCATAGAGTAAGTATTCCTTTCCCTTTGCTGGGTCTCCTGAGCGTTGGGCATGTGGAGCTAGGTATTTGAGGTAAGGTGGTAAGGTATCTATTGGATTGGGATCAACTGTTGTTGTGTCCTGTGTAGTCGTATCTGTCGGAATGGTATCCGTTGGGGTGTTATTGTTGTCATCTGGTACAATAGGATCATCATCCTTATTGCAAGCAAAAATCAGAATGGCGAAAAGGATGATCAATGTGGATAATATTTGTTTCATAGGGATTATATTTGAAGATATAAAGAAAGCAGCTTGTTTAGTATTTTTATTGTATCCATAATAGATAAAATACAATATCTTAACAAGATAAAAATTTTTCTGGATTAGTATTTCCATTTTTTTGCAAATCCTTAAACAATCCCTACCTTTCTAGTATGAATACCTTAAAACAAAACAAACCCTACGATTTAAAAACAGCTACTTCTTTTGTCATTGCCAATATGGTGGGTACAGGTGTATTTGTCTCGCTTGCTTATCAAGTAGCGGCTGTTCCTTCTGCTTTTGCCGTCTTAATGCTTTGGTTAATAGGTGGATTTGGGTCTTTATGTGGAGCATTGAGTTATGTAGCCCTTGCTAGATTATTACCTCGCTCAGGAGGAGAATATCATTATTTGACGCAAATTTATGGTAAACCTTTTGGTTTTATGGCTGGCTTTATCACCATCGTCGTTGGTTTTGCTGCTCCTGTAGCAGGTGTTTCCATCGCCTTTGCTAAGTATGCTCAAGATTTTCTACCACCTTATCCTACCCTTATTGCTGTT
The DNA here is from genome assembly GCA_020628015.1 of Bacteroidota bacterium. Classification (GTDB taxonomy): domain Bacteria; phylum Bacteroidota; class Bacteroidia; order Chitinophagales; family UBA2359; genus JAHDFT01. The sequence continues at coordinate 3,923 of JAHDFT010000045.1, read as the reverse complement.
ATAGCGATTCTAATCATTGCATTTATCCATATTTATGATGTCAAAAAAGGCGGGGGCTTTCATTTTGGTTCTACTTTAGTCAAAATACTGCTTATTATTGCTTTTATCATCGCTGCTTTTATTTGGGGAACCCCACAAGAGCTTTCTTTTGCTCCTCGTCCGCAAGATATGGAATTGATGTTGAGTGCGCCTTTTGCGGTGTCTTTTGTTTATGTGATTTATTCTTATACTGGTTGGAATGCTAGTGTTTATATACTAGATGAAGTGCAAGATCCAGAGCGTAATATTCCGATTTCTATCTTATTTGGGACTATTTTCGTGACGGCTTTGTATTTATTACTGAATTATACCTTTTTGTATGTTACCCCAATGAATGATTTGGTGAATTTGGCAGATAAAGAAAAGGTGAGTCAATTAGCTGCGACGAGTGCTTTTGGTGTGGAAGGGGGTAAAGTGGTTGGTTTGGTCATTGCGATTGGCTTGATTGCTGCGTTGAGTTCTATGATTGTGACGGGTTCGAGGGTAGCGAAGGTGATCGCTGAAGATTATCCCAAATTGGCTTGGATGGGACAGACGAATGAAAAAGGGGCACCTTTAATGGCTTTATCAGTCGTTTCAGGTCTAGCGGTATTATTTGTATTGACCGCTACTTTTGAATGGGTGATTACTTATGCTAGTCTTATCATTAGTATCTTCGGGACTTTTACGATCCTTGGCCTTTTCGTTTTAAAATATAAACAGCCTAATATTCAATTCCCTTTTGGTGGACGTTTATTCCTTATTTTTCCTACTATTTTTATACTGATCAATTCGTGGATTATTGTTTATGTCATTAGTTCTCAACCCATTGTTGCGCTAGTAAGTGCAGCAACTTTTGGAGTGGGCTTTTTATTGTATTTGGTATTGGGGAAACAACAATAAAATAATTTGGAGTTTTGACAAAAGAGACCCACATTTTACCCCAAGATGTTGAAGAAAGACCGTATATTAGCCTCCCTTATGATTTATTAAAAAATAGCCTTGTAGGATTAATATAAATAAAGGAACTGATCTATATCTATCAGTTCCTTTATTGCTGTCTACATACAATCATTTAGCATCAATTCCATGATAGACTTTTACGAATTAACGACCTTACAACTGGTCAGCCTGTTGGTATTGGGAACAGCATTTATTATTATATTCGCTCAAATTACCATTCCTTTACCTAAAATTCCCATAACTGGTCAAAGCTTCGCTGTCCTTGTCACCGCTTTTCTCCTTCGTAGTACATTAGGAACTGGTGCTGCTCTCCTCTATCTATTACTTGGTGCATTGGGTTTACCTGTTTTTGCTGATCATAGTGGCGGAATTTCTGTTTTAAAAGGTACATCTGGTGGTTATTTATTTGGTTTCCTTCCTGCTGCCTTTGTTGTTGGTAAACTCTCCGAAACAGGTTGGGATGTTAATTTTTGGTGGATAGCGGCAGCAATGGCTATTGGTACCGCTATCATTTTGATCTTTGGCATCGCTCAATTGACCTATTTTCTAGGCTTCGGCAAAGCTTTACAGTATGGTTTATATCCTGTATTGCCTGGTGCTATTGTAAAAATCGGACTTGGAGCAGCTGTGGTGTTATTAGTCAGGCGATTGGTTGCTTTATTTACTGCCTGACATTAATATACAATATAACACAACTCAGGCATAATTGGGATTTGTCCCCTTTCAAATGTTTTCTAGTAAGTTCTTGACAATATTAAACGAATTAAAACTTGACAGGTCGCTCCGATGGAGCTTTTAGCTATTGTTTTTATTTTTTCTACAGACAGTTTGGCTCCTACGGAGCTAATATTGACAGCTCCGTAGGAGCCGAACTGTCTGTAGAAAATAAATGAGGTAAACTTTTTAGCTCCATCGGAGCGACCTGTCAAGTTCAAGTGACAACTTCAATAAAAGGTCGATACTTTTTCGTTTTTCAATGCAGGGGAACAAATTCCAATTACACCCATACAACTCTCTAATTCAACTGTAAAGAAGCCTTTTTAGCCCACAAACGCAATAAATCCATTTCTTCCAATTTAGCAGAACGGTTTTTGAAACCCCTGATCTGTATAATCTCATGCTTATTATTTACTTCGATGGTCAACATGCGTTCAGGCATTCCATTGATGCGTTCAGAGGTCATCGACCAAATCGAGGAACTCCCTTGAAAACAACGCATGACATAAGTAGCTACACAATGTTGCATGGCACTTCCTTCTACTTTGAGTAATTTAGCAGAATCCAATTGTTGAATGCGATAGGTACATTCTACACCTCGTTCTTTAGAGGAAACAGTAAAGTCATCAATAGGCATTTTACTCCAAGGAAAATGATTGGCAAAGACATTGACCAACTCCTTAAAATCCTTCAAATACAACATATCATTCGGCATTTGATCATTTCTATTTCTAGCATTCCTTGGATTTTTGATAAAAGCCTGCAATTCTATCTGGAAATTTTCAAATAATTTGAGAAAAGAACTAGCTGTTCGCCCTTTCAAAGAGAATTTAGGGTTTTGATGTCGTCGCAAGCCAATAAATAAAATCATTTCCTTAATTGACTCATGCCCTTCTGGAAAATGCTGTACAAAGAAACGCATTACCTTTTGACAATAATCCTCATCTGTAATCCTTAATCCACCTATACATTTCCCTAAATATTCTGCTAGAACTGGACTTGCCCCCATTGCTCGCAATTGCCCATAACGATAAGCAATCTCTATATTGGAATTTTGTGGAGCCTGCATAAAAAAGTGTGCTTCCTTTTTACTCATTTTGTAAGGAAAATCAGGTGCATTTCGCACATTTCCACCTTGTGCTACATGAATAAAGTAAGCAAATAACTTTTCTGTAGGGCTTGTCCAATGAAAATCCATCTGTCGCATATTGGGCTTTAAAAAGGCAGGGACTTCATATTGAACAAATAAATGATTTAATAAAGCATTGTAAAGATGCTCCTTTTCTTGATTTGCCAAGACTTCAAGGGATAAATCTTTTAATGGTCTAATCCAGTATTTGGAAAAAGGAATGAAGGAATAACAATAGTACAACATCTCGGAGCTAATTGCATAACCCATTTTTTGACAATGAACAAAGAAACGAATCATAAATCGCCAAGCTCCTTTTTGTGCTATATAAGCTCTAGCTATCGCTTTATTTTTGGCAATTAATTTGGTCAATGTCATCGCAAATTCCTCCTCAACCCCTTCTCCTCTTAGTATGCTATAGCATTGTGCCTCTAATAAGAAATAAGTTCTTGGTGCATCCAATAAGTATTTTTCCTCCTTCTTGTTCAACTTCAACAAATTGACTCCGCTTACTAGCTGCTCAAATAGCTTTACCCCTTCCTTAGTGAGTAGGTGATCAACTACAAAAGGAGTAATTCGCTCATTTAAGTTAAAAACTTCCTTCAGTAATCGAATCAAACATAAAGTGGGATCAACAAGCCCTAATTCAAAGTCAAAATGATTGACATCTACTATACGATACTTGGCATATTTGATTAATAAATTCACTATTTCTAATAAACAATCTACATCGTTTGCAGCAGGCGCATAGTCATCTTCTTCCCTTTTATTCCGAATCAAAGCATCAAAATGACCTGTTTGTACAAGCCAATGGAATAAACGTTTGGCTTGTGGCTTTCCATATAGAAAAAACTTTTTCAGCTTGATATAGGCTGATTTTGGAGGTAAATCATTAGGGTGAATTTCTTCATCAAATAAGGCAATTACGGTAGCTTGTAAGGGTAAACAACATTTATTTTTTTGATAGATTTTTGTTAAATATTTGCGCTGACGCTTCCTTGAAGCTTTAGAATGTCCCATAATTTCTCTATTAAGCAGTAGCTTATAGTCAGAAGCACAACAATGACTGCTACTGTAGAAACGGTTAAAAATCGCT